>JAJRVC010000470.1 GCA_024277475.1 Deltaproteobacteria bacterium | reverse complement strand
GGGATTGGTGGACCGGATAAAGTTATTGGTCACTTCGAAACGGGTCGCCCGGGAAGGGGACGTCCAGGCCCTCAAGTTCGACAGTAGCCCCCATTCGTCAAATTCGTTAAAGCGGTTGTAGAATTCATAATTGGGATCAAAGGAGAAATCCAGTCCACTGGTTCGACCGGCCAACTCAGCCTCAAAACCGGCGGACACGGTGGTGACGAAATCATCTTCGGTGTGGTTGTTGATCAGAAAAACGTTGTCGGTATATTCTTCTTGGACTGAGGCCCGGGGGGTAAATTTGAATTGGGCCGCAAAAGCCCCTGAATTATAAAAAAAGACAGCTATCAACAATACCAGGCTTAGAGTTCTAACAATCATCATTATTCTCCGGGCTTTGTTGGTTGTTGTGGGTTGTGAGTTGTTGTAGGTTGTGAGTTGTTGTGCCTTTGGCAGAAGACCGATGGAGGATGGAAGACCGCTTCGCTATGATGAGGGGCGACAGAACGTATCCACCTTGTTTTCCATCGTGTTCAGCATTGCGAATATGTGCTCATAATCGTCATCAAGCCTTTGAAAGGAATATTTTTCCTCTTTAGGGAATTTCTTGGTAAGCTCAAAAATTTCCATAGCGCTGTCGAAGGCTTTGCGGTAAACTTTCAAATCTCTCACAGTTCTGATTTGTTTTGTACCCTTTTCGTCCATCATCCATCATCCCTCACCCCTCATCCTTCATCCCTCATCCATCGTCCATCATCCATCGTCCATCATTCTCCGTCTTTTCACCTTTCACCTATGTAACTTCTGTGGTTCAACCTATTTTAGGGGACAATGATCGTATCATCCGCCTTGAGTTTGATATTCTGGCTGAGGTCCTTGCCTTTGACGATGTTTTTGTAGTTGATGCGGTAAATCTTGTCCTTACCGTCTTCA
The DNA here is from genome assembly GCA_024277475.1 of Deltaproteobacteria bacterium. The sequence continues at coordinate 16,892 of JAJRVC010000470.1, read as the reverse complement.
TGGCGCAGCAGGATGATTTCTTTTTTGGAGGCCCATTCGGTGAAGCCGCCGGCCAGGGCAAAGGCCTGCAGGACGGTGAGATTTTTGGTTAGCGGGTATTCACCGGTATTCAACACTTCACCCAAAACGTAAAACTGTTTGCTCAGGGGTTGCTTGATGTTCACGGTGACAATCGGGTTGGCGACATAGGCCTTGAGGCCTTTTTCGATCACCCGTTTTAGCTCCAGGGTGGTCAGTCCGGCTGCCTGGACGTCATTTAACAGGGGGAAGGTAAGCTTACCGTCCGAGCGCACGAGGACTTCGTCGAGGCTGAAATCCTCCTCCTTCCAGGTGACGATTTCCAGGATATCACCGCTGCCGATAAGGTAATCATCCCGGCTGGCCTTGGCCGACCATTTTTTTGTTTCTTTGGCCGTTTGGGTGTCGCCGGCCGCCGATTGACCGGCCCCAATCGTAACAATCACCCACAGGCATAAAATAAAAAGAAGCGTTTTTTTCATGGTATTTTTATCCGGCTGTACTATCTTAGGTGGTTATGATGGTTTATATAGTTTGGATGGTTTTGAGCGTCCCGGTTAAATCCGCTGCACTGAGTATGTCGTAAGTTGTATGTTGTAAGTTGGGGGTTGACTTGGTGCTTCTTTTCGTCCCTCATCCCTCGTCCATCATCCTTTCATCCCTCATCCATCTTCCCTCTGACTTCCGTCTTTTCCCATCTTTCCAACTTTAGCTCACTTTACTCACTTCAAACTTTAGTCACTTCTTCCCGCTCCCATAAGTCCCGTACTTTCCATAACCGTACCGTTTCGACACATACAAATCCAGGTAATTTATGACGGTGCCGAGAATTTTTTCACTGCCGACGATATCCATCAGGTCTTCGACATCTTCCCGCGGGGTTTTACCGTATTGGACCACGAGCAGGATCCCGTCGACCTGCCGCGCCAGATAGCTGGTTTCAGCCGCCAGGCCGGGGGGCGGTGAATCGATGACGATCAGGCGATCGCTATAGCGTTGTTTGACCTCTTCAAGCATCTCGGCCATTCGCTCCGAAGACATCAGTTCGGACGGGTTGGGCGCTATCGGCCCGCCGGGCAGCAGCGACAACCTCTCGACACGGGTGCGCTGAAGCAGGGAAGCAAGATCGCAGCGTTCTGCGAGATAATCGCTCAAGCCCGGTCCATCGCCGAGTCCGAATATCCGGTGAAGATCGGGTTTGCGCAGATCACAGTCGATCAGCAAAACATGCTTGTGGACATTCATCGCAATGCTGACCGCCAGGTTGGCCGCCACAAACGACTTGCCCTCACCTTGCAGGGAACTGGTGATTAGAATGGACTGGGGCGCCTGGCCGGCGAGTGGGAACAAAATGTTGTTGCGCAGGATTTTGAACTGCTCGGCCTCGTAAGACTGCGGGGACACCAGTGAAACCAGGTTTTTGTACCGCTTTTTGTCATCAAGTGAGGGCACGACGGCGGGACGCCGATCCGTCCCGGTTTCTTCGGCATGGGTCCTGTCCCCTGTATCAGGCTCGCCGACCGTAATTTTTTGCGCGGCGGGCCGTTTGGGCCGGGCCGCCGTTTTTTTGGGGGGAAAGGATTTACCCACAGTGGACGGATCGACTTCCTCCTCCAACTGAATAATGACATCGTCGCCGTCGATGTCTGCAGCAGTCTTTTGCCTGGCTTTTATGCCGGCATCAGTCCGGGGCGGCCGCACCGGGGTCCGCTTTTTCAGGCGTTCACACGCCGCCAACCCCCTGGGGGTGAGCTTTCCGCCGGGAAAAACCAACTTGTGGTCCAGCAGGCGCTGAAGGGTCCCATTGTTTCCGGACGCCGTCCGTCCGGAGCCGGCCTCAGGGTTTAAAAGACGGCCGGTTTTGTGGTCGTATGATATCAGGACGCCCAGGTCAGCCCGGGTCAGGGTCGGCAGACGGCCGGTTTTACGTTCCTGGGCAGATTTTTCCAGTGCGTTGGCAATTTTCCCCAAAACAATTCTCCATGTCTTTTCTATTTCGTGTCTTCGTGTTTTCGTGATAATTTTTTTTAAATTTTTACATAGGTACGCACGACCTCCATCACGGGCCCGACCCCCTTGAGGACCAGCAGGCCAAACCCGGCGGTCAGGGCGGCGGCAAAGACGAGTGAGACGGCCGTCAAGCCCTGGTTAATGCGACGCAGTATTTTGTCTTTGGGGCCCTGCAGTTTTGGAATGGTGGCCAGCACCGCCAAACCCAGCTCGGATTCGTAGTCTTTGGGCTGTTTCAGGGAACTGTTCATAAAATCGAGCAGAAAAATCAGCCCGGCCCCGAAGCCCAAGCCGCCCGCCACCGAAAGCATGAACATCTTGCGCATGTCCGGTGAAACCGGTTTGCGCGGCAGGGCGGCACGGTCGATGATGCGGAACTGCTCGCCTTTTTGCTTTTTTTCCATGTTGACGGCGATCTCGGACTCGAGCTTACGGTTCAACAGGGAGTTGTAGGATTCCTGGTTATTATCGTAATCGCGCTTGAGCTTCATCAGCTCCTGCTCCCGTTCGGGGGTTCTCTCCACCCGCTGCTGGTATTCCTTTATCTCCTGGTTTAATTTCACAATATCCATCCCGATGTTTTTAATATCAGCTATAATATCTAAACGCTGCCGTGTCAGGTCGTTCAGCGTATTTGAGATCAGCTGAAGGGCCGGGTCCCCGGAAACATTGACCCGGGATTCCCCGGTCCGGGATTCCCCGGACGGTTGCAAGCTGCCGGCCTGGTGATTCGCTTCGAGGTCGGCAATTTTAGCTTTCAGCTTGATGACATCGGGATGAAGATCGGTGTAGTTGCTTTTCAGCGTGTTGAGCTGGGCCTTGAGCAGCTCCAGGCTCAACACATCGCCTCCCTCGGACACGGTTTCGGTCTGCCGGGTTTCCGCCAGGATCTTGCGGTTGCCCTCGATCTGGTTTTCAACGACAGTCAGTCTTGATTTTTCATCACGCAGGGTTTGCTCCCGCTCACCGAGCTGAAGTTGAAGTCTTTCCAGGATTCTCAGATTGGCGTCGAGCTGCTCGGGCAGCTCACCCATGTACTGCCGGCGATATTCCCTGAGCTTTTGTTCGACTTCTTCCAGCCGTTTGCGTTTGGTGATCAACTCAGCGGCCAGGAAATCACTGGTGCCCACCGCCTGGGCCTCCCGAACCCTGAGATTTTCATCGATAAAGGAGCCGGCCAGCCGATTGGTGACCGCCATGACGATTTCCGGTTCAGGCCCTTTGAACGAAATTGAAAAGGCATCGGCTTCTTTTCGCCGTCCGGCGCGGTTCACCTCGACTTTGATGCGCTCCCGGATATTCGCAAGCTTATCCTCTATGAACATGCCGCTGTCCTTGGGATCGGAAAAAAGGTCGAATTCTTCCATAATTTTTTTCAGGTTGGTGCGGCTTAAAATCTGCTGGGATATGGTGTTGATGCGCGAGTCGATATCGGTGGTTACGATAGACTGGACATAATTAGACGGAACCCGCTGGGGCATGATCAGGATAAGCGTGCTGGCCTCGTAAATTTTCGGCAGCTTGATGGTCAGAACCATGCCGGCAGCCATGGCGATGCAAAAAGGCACAATCAGCAGCCAGCGATGTTTGAAAACGAGGCCAATATAGTAATGGATTTTAATGGTGTCGGATTTTTCCCGCATTTTCTGTCCTAATTATCTTTGATATGGCCACAAAAAGGCACAAAAACACAAAAATAAAATTTTTTAACATTATTATTTCAATACGTTATAAGATAATAAGTCGGGAATTTTGACTTTTTACGAGATTGTTGTCTTTAACCGCTGCGCATTAGCCGTAAGATTTTTTCACCACGGAGCCGCCGAGCTCGCAGAGGACTTTTATATTTTCACTCACTCAAGCTTTGAACCCTGAACGCTGAACCTGTGAACTAATTGTAACCATATCATTTCGGCCCGTCAAGAGTACGTTGAATCGTAACCGTTCACCGGTTCAGCCTGCCGGGCCTTGGAGAGTGAAATGTGATGTGGCTTTGATAGGGCCGCAAAAAGGCACAAAAATAAAATTTCACACTATCTATATCTATCTATCTATCTATCTATATCTCAATAAAGCAAATATTATGCCATCATTTGGAATGACGAATAAATGTATTCTACCGACTCTTAATTAGTTTCCATCCATAAATGGCCCTTTTTCCTCTGACCAAACCATTCTTAGGGAAACGTCGATTTTTTGACGCCTCTCGCAAAAACCTGTCAACCTATTCCACGATCTCACAATCCGGAGTTTTCCGGGTTGTCTGCGCCGATTTTTTTATCTGGCTCAATTATTACATTTTTTTCACAATTTTGGGTAATTTATTCCATACCTAAAGTGAGTTGAAGTTGGAAGTGACTAAAGTTGGGGAGATAAGAATTCCGGAGGTTGGAGAGAAAGAGGGACGAGGGAGGATGGAAGAGGGAAGAAAGGATGAACGTCGAACATCGAATTTTGAATGAAAAGGAATAATTTACCGCAGACACATGCGGACACTCGCGGACATGAAAAAAAGGGCATAAGCCGCAGGGTGTAAGGGAAGGATGGTGAAAAAACATTACGGCTAAGACGTCACTGTAATTACGAATTGGAGCACCAAGTCAACCCCCAACCGGTATGGGGTTTCTCTGCAACCGCAATTTGGCATGAAAATTGCTAGTTCTATACTGACTTCAGAGTTTACGAAGAAATAGATACCCGGGTCCAGCTTCCAGCCCGTAGGGAGGACCAGGTTTTCGAGGTTAGAATAAACAGATATGGTGAAATTTTGTACAAATGCCCCTATTGTGAGAAAAGAGCCGTCACCGTTCTCAGGAAAATATTCTTGAGCCCCGGAATGCCGGTAACCTGTATGTCCTGTGGCAAGTCGGTCAGAATCACGTATCGCCACTGGGCAAAAGCAGCATTACCCGGTGCAATCGTGATGGTTGCTGCCCTGTTCCTAAAATCAAACCTGCTGATGTATGGCCTGAGTACCGTCGGTTTTGTTTTGATGATCTGGCTTCATCTGCAGAGGGTGCCGCTGGTTAAAGAATGAGAGTATTAGCCGCAGACACCCGGACACAGACATAAAGAAATAAAAGGGGAAAAGATGGAAGATTGCTTCGCTAGGACGAGGGAAGAAAAGATGAACGTCGAACACTGAACATCTAATATCGTATTTTGATCTCATAGCCTACTGAAATTACTAAGTGTAAAATTTTATTTTTGTGCCTTTTTGCGGCCACATTATTTTTAATTCAAAACTAAATCACCCAATCAACCCCGAACCCAGAACCCTGAACGCTGAACCCTTGAACCCCGAACCCTGAACCCAGAACCCAGAACCTTGAACCCTGAACTCTGAACCCTTGAACCTTGAACCCTGAACCCTTGAACCCTTGAACCCTGAACCCTTGAACCCTTGAACCCTTGAACCCTGATATGGTTGACACTTGTCAAGAGAAAACAGACCTGCGCGCCTTTTTTTTTAACAGGGTTAGTTGTAGTTTTGCATTCCAGCCCTTTGGTAGAGGCGGGATCAATATAACGACGGTGAATCACTCTGATATACGCGGGTTGGATACCGCCTGACTTGGCTTCGTCGCGGAGCTGCCTCTGTCTGAACACGGGAGTTTCGATTAAAATCTATTCCCACAGGGTTCACGAGGATTCTCCTTACCGTGATCGCACCTCTACCATAAAGTTGGAAGACAGTTATGTGAGTTGTTCGTTGCTGATCCTTTCGAATATATTTTCAGTTTTTTGCTTTAACGTCATAGCTGCCGTCGAACCGTTGCGTTGGGGATGTCAGGGTTTTGACCCGAAGGGCTTGAATTTTTTTTTCCTTAATTTTTAAAATCAGCCAAAAAAATTTCAAACACCTTGATATTCTCAACGCAACGGTTAAAAAGGAAAATGACGTTAAGGCAAAAATAAGTTTACGTTTGATGTTGCCTGTTGCTGGGCATTAGACTACCGGTGTTACCTGTTTGGCAATCGCCCACATAAAGGCGATGAGTTCTCTGGCAATTGCAGTAATGACGACGTTTGCTGGTTTGCCCCTGCCCATCAGACGTCGATATCGTTGGCACAATCGCAGTTGTGCTTTCCAGGCTATTTCCCGGATTTGCGGTGATAGGCCATCCTGTCTTTTTAACAGCACACGGCTAATGCGGGCTGGAAGACGATAGGCTTGAGCGGCCTCGACTAACACGCGTCTGACATGGCCATTGCCTGTTTTTGTGATCGCGCCTCTTTTAACCTTTTCGCCACTTGAATGTTCCGAGGGCACAAGGCCAAGATAAGCCATGACTTGTTGAGGATGATCAAAACGGCCCAGGTCACCTAACTCCGCCACCGTGGTGGTGGCCACAATCGTGGAGACGCCACGCATCGCCTGCAGCGCTTTGACCACAGGGGCCATGCGCCAGTTTTCGGTAAGATTTAAAATTTGTTGTGTAAGACGATCGACACGCTCGCAACCGGTTTGCACGGCATCAACATATTCGTGCAAGGTAATTTGCTGACAGGGATGCGGTAATTTAATGTCTGCGATCCAATTGTAATGGGCTTTGGACCAGTTGCTTTTGCCGGTGAAGATATAGCCGTTACGCAGCAAAAAACCGCCTAATTGTTGTTTGGCTTTTCGCGTGGCGTACTTAGCGTCTTCTCTGGCTCGGGTAAGATCACGCATGGCTTCATCTTCCGGATGCGGAACGTAGACAGCTGTGAGTTCACCGGCTCGATAAAGACGTGCCAAATCGATGGCATCACGGCGATCATTTTTAATCCGGCGACCGCTTTTTTTCGGTATTTGCGATGGGGCCGTTACCATACACTCGAAACCCTTTTTGGTAAAATGACGGTAAAGCTGATATCCGCAGGCACCGGCTTCATAAACAAAACGCAGCTCGGATCCGTCGGAAATCATCTTGCGAATAAATTTGTCAATTAGATCCAGGCGATTTTTTATGGTTCCATAAAAACGAACCTCTTGATCCCGGCCTTGATCTGCAATAGCAATAGCAATTGAATTTTTGTGGACATCCAAACCGATATACTTTATTCTCTTTTCCATGACCTGCCTCCTTGGTTTTGGCTCTGTATTGAACCGTTTGTTTATTCAAGCTTCCAATATAACCCAAGTTTGCAAGGATGGCAGGTCTATTCTTTAGCTGTCAACCATTATGTCTGAACCCTGAACCCTGAACGCTGAACCCGGAACCCGGAACCCGGAACCCACAACCCTGAACCCTGAACCCTGAACGCTGAACCCTGAACCCTGAACCCACAACCCACAATCAGCCATCTATGATGACGAATGAATGTATTCTAACGATCTTAACGAACCAAATACCGAGGCACCCATATGCAACCCCCTGAGATTGACTTGACAAAACTCGATGGCATCATTGAACGACACAAAAGTGGAAAATGGGAACTTATCCCCCTGCTGCAGGATGTTCAGGAAACGTTTGGCTATGTACCCCCGGAAACCATTGAACCGATCGCCGCGGCGCTCAATCTGTTCCCCTCCCAGGTCCAGGGAGTTATCACATTTTATTCCGGTTTCTCGCTGAAACCCAAAGGCAAATATGTGTGTAAGGTGTGCCGGGGTACTGCCTGTCATGTCAAAGGCAGCCGCAGCATCCTGCGATTGATGAAGCAGGAGTTGGGTCTTGAGGAGGGCGAAACCAGCCCGGACTATCAGTTCACGCTGGAAACCGTGGCTTGCCTGGGCGCCTGTTTTCTGGCACCGACCATGATGATCAATCGCGATTACTTCGGCAAACTTTCTCCAGCCAAAATGACCAGCGTCCTGGGAGAGTATCGGAAGGGTTCGAAGTGAACTAAAGTTCAAAGTAACTTTAGTTCACTTCTAACTTTGAAGCCCACAACCAGTGAACCCTGAACCCTGAACCTGTGAACGGTTATTACAAAAGAGAGTACGAAAACATGGAAAAACTTTCATCTATCGGCCGGCTCGAGTGGTTCCGCAACAAGATCTTGGCCCGCAAAAAAGAGGGGCTCACCGAAGTTCATGTATGTATGACCGGCTGCCGGGCATACGGTGCCGCGGGGGTTCTGGAGGCTTTAAACGAAGAAGTAAAGAGCCGGGGTCTCTCTAACAAAGTAGAAGTTCGCGCCACGGGCTGCCACGGCTTCTGTGCCAAGGCTCCTGTTATTGCAATCGAACCCATGGGAGTCCAATATCAGGAAGTAACGCCCCGGGACGCCGCCGAAATCGTCGCCCAGACCCTGGAACGAAAGCAGTTGATCGACCGGCTGGCCTATCGCACGCCTAAAACCTTCCAGCCCATTTTTTACCGCAACCAGATCCCCTTTTATGCCAAACAGGAACGCCGGGTCCTGGCCAACTGCGGCCGGATCGACCCCACCAACATCGAACATTACATTGCCGCCGGGGGGTATCAGGCCCTGGTTAAAGCGCTGTCGAAGATGACACCCGAACGGGTCATCGACGAGGTCCAGTCGGCCAAGCTCAGGGGCCGCGGCGGAGCCGGTTTCCCCACCGGCCTTAAATGGAAATTTGCCCGGCAGGCTGAGGGCCGGCCGAAATACGTGGTGTGCAATGCGGACGAAGGGGATCCCGGCGCATTCATGGACCGTGCTATCTTAGAGGGCGACCCTCACGCCGTGGTGGAAGGAATGCTGCTCGGCGCCTACGCCATGGGCAGCGAGTATGGTTTCATCTATGTGCGGGAGGAATATCCGATTGCCATCGACCACCTGACCCTTGCCATCGAACAGGCCAAAGAGCTGGGGCTACTGGGAGAAAACATCCTGGGGTCCGGTACGAATTTCGATCTTTCGCTCAGATTGGGTGCCGGCGCCTTTGTCTGCGGCGAAGAAACCGCCCTGATGGCTTCCATCGAAGGCCAGCGCGGCATGCCCCGGGCCAGACCCCCGTTTCCCGCCCAGGCGGGCATCGATGGTAAACCCACCAACATCAACAACGTGGAAACCTGGGCCAATATCCCGCTGATCGTTAAAAACGGAGCGGGTTGGTACGGACAGGTGGGCACCGCAAACAGCAAAGGCACCAAAATATTTTCCCTGGCCGGCAAGGTCAATAACACCGGCCTGGTGGAAGTCCCCATCGGATCCACCGTCAAAGAGGTGATCTTTGATATCGGCGGCGGCATCCCGAAAGGCCGGGCATTTAAAGCCGTCCAGATGGGCGGCCCCGCCGGGGGTTGTGTACCGGCCCAGTTTTTAAATCTGGCCATTGATTACGACACGATCCAGCGTATCGGCGCCATCATGGGATCGGGCGGCATGGTGGTGCTGGATGAAAACAACTGCATGGTGGAAATAGCGCGCTTCTTTTTGAGTTTTACCCAGTCAGAGTCCTGCGGTAAATGCGCTCCCTGCCGCCTGGGCACTACCCAGCTGCTGGAAACCCTCACCCGCATCACACGCGGCCAAGGCCGAATGGAAGACATCGACAGCATCCGGGAACTGGGAAATACCATGACTGAAGCCTCCCTGTGCGGCCTCGGACAGGCCTGCGCCAAACCGGCCTTATCTACCCTGAAATACTTTCTCAAAGAATACGAGGACCATATCCAGGAACATCGCTGTGCCGGTGCCGTGTGTGATTCCATGGTCATTTCCGCTTGTCAGCATGCCTGCCCGGCCGGCATCGATGTTCCCAATTACGTGGCCGCCATTGCCGAGGGTGATTACAAAAAGTCCGTGGAAATCATTCGTGAAAGAAATCCCTTTCCGGCCGTCTGCGGACGTATCTGTATTCATCCCTGCGAATATAAGTGCCGGCGGGGCGAACTCGACCAGCCGGTAGCGATCCGGGCCCTCAAACGCCTGGCTTCGGACTGGTATTTTACCAACATCGGCCCGGCAAGGGATCCGTTTCCGGTGACTCGCACAGAAAAAGTCGCCATCGTCGGGGCCGGTCCGGCCGGATTGACCTGCGCCTACTATCTTGCCGAAATGGGTTACCGCACGACGGTTTTCGAAGCCCAGTCCGTGGCGGGCGGCATGCTCGGCATTGCGGTACCCGAATTCCGGCTGCCGCGCCAAATCATCGCCGAGGAAATTCAATACATTGAAAATTGCGGGGTTGAAATCCGCTATAACTCACCGATTGATGCCAAGCATACATTTAACGATCTGCTCGCCGAAGGTTTCAAGGCCGTATTTATTGCCGCCGGTGCCCAGGCCAGCAAACACATCGGCATCCCCGGTGAAGGCGAGGATCTGGTCGGCCTTTACTATGGCCTGGATTTTTTGAGCTCTGTCCGCATGGGCGCAAAGGTACCTCTCAGCGGCAAAACTGTGGTGGTCGGCGGCGGCAACGTGGCGGTGGACGTGGCCCGCACCGCTCTCAGATCCGGTGCCCGGGATACCCGGATATTCTGTCTGGAACCCAGGGATGAAATGCCGGCCTGGGAAAAGGATGTGGCCGAAGCCATCGATGAGGGTATCGTCATTAACGCCTCTCAGTCGCCCAGCCGCATCACCCACGAAAACGGCCGGGTGACCGGAATCGAATTCACGCGCTGTGTGTGTGTTTTTGACGACGAGGGCTGTTTCAACCCTACCTGCGATCTCGAGGATACCCGTTTTGTGGAGGCCGACAATGTAATTATCTCCATCGGCCAGGCGGCCGATATGTCCTTTCTTTCCGCCGACAGTCAGCTGGAGCGTCAACTCTGGGGAGCGCTGGTGGTGAATACCAACACCCTGTCCACCAATATACCGGGGGTATTTGCCGGCGGCGATTTCACCACCGGCCCCACATTTGTTATCCGTGCCATTGCTTCCGGCCGACGCGCCGCTATCGCCATTGACAAATTTCTGGGCGGTGACAGCAGCCGGGTACGAATCCCGGATGAAAAGTCCGCCCGGCACACAACTGCAAAATTGGCGCTTGAAGAAGAAAGCACGGAAGATAAACCCCGCATCGATGTCGAATTCGAGGACGCCGGGGATCGGATAAGGGATTTTAGAGAAGTCGAAAAAGGATTTACCGAGGAGGATGCCCGCCGCGAGGCGACACGCTGCCTCCGATGCGATCTGGAAAAAGAGGAGAATGGGATATGATTCGATCCATCACCCAAAAAAAGTCTGAAGAAGAAATTGAGCGACTTTTAAATGGATTAAACCGGATTTTCATCATAGGCTGCGGAACGTGCACGACCCTGACGCGCACCGGCGGTGAGCCCGAGGTTCAGGCCCTGAAGAAAAATCTTTCGCAAAAAGGCAAGCTGATTACCGGAACCACTGTGGTCCCGGTAGCCTGCGATAATTTGACCCGCGAATTTTTAGGTGACTTTGGCGGCAATATCGAACAGGCGGACGCCCTGCTGATTACGAGCTGCGCCTTCGGCGTTCAAACCATTGCCCGGCAGCTGAAAAAGATGGTGGTACCGGCGCTGGACACAGTGTTTATCGGCAAAGAAACCGCTTTCGGCACATTCGATGAAATCTGCACCCAGTGCGGCACCTGTATCATCGGTGAGACCGGCGGCATCTGCCCGGTAACCAACTGCCACAAGGGTCTGGTCAACGGGCCCTGCGGCGGCACCAACCACGGAAAATGCGAAATCGATATCAACAAGGATTGTGCCTGGACCCTGATATACAATCGGCTCATGGAACTGGACCGGCTGGATTCCATGAGAAAATATCAGAAGCCCCGCAATCACCTGGGGGAACCCAAGCCGGGGAAATTGAAGTTGGGGGTTGGAGGTTGCAAGTTGTAAGTGGGGGGTTGTGAGTTGCGGGTTACAACATACAACTTCCATCAAGAGTTGTCTTCCTCTATGCGCTATGCCTTTTTTGCCCTAAACCTTGAACGCTGAACCCTGAACGTTGAACCTGTGAACGGTTACAACGAAAGGATTTCAAACATGCCTACTCCATTCAAAGAAGCTTTAGCTTCCGGCAAGTTCGTAGTCACCAGTGAGGTCGCCCCGCCCAAGGGCACAAACCTTGAAAAGTTCAAGCACCACATTGAACTTCTAAAAGATAAGGTAGACGCTCTGAATGTAACCGACCATCAAAGTTCGGTCATGCGATTTCCTTCCCTGGGCGGCTGCCTTGTGGTGAAAGACTTGGGCGCAGAAGTCATCCTGCAAATGACTTGTCGGGATCGTAATCGCCTGGCACTGCAAGCGGATTTGCTGTTCGCCTCATTTCGCGGGATTCAAAATGTGCTGTGCCTGACAGGAGATTCCGTCATGCTGGGCGATCACAAAGAAGCCAAGAGTGTATTCGATCTCGACTCCAGCCAGTTGCTGAAGACCGTCCGAATACTGGAAAACGGTAAAGATCTTGGCGGCAACGAGCTGGACGGAGGGGTTTCTTTTTGCGCCGGCGCCATCGTCACGCCCGAGGCCGATCCTCTTGAACCGCAGCTGATCAAATTCGAAAAAAAGATCGAAGCCGGTGCCGAATTTATCCAGACCCAGGCGGTCTATGACCTGGATAAATTCAAAGCATTTATGGACTATGCCCGCCCATTTCAGGCTAAGATTCTAGCCGGAGTCATTTTGCTGACTTCCGCTCCCATGGCCCGCTTTATGAACAAGAACATTGCCGGCGTCAGCGTACCCCAGGATTTAATCGATGAAATGGCCTCCGCCCCCAAGGGGCAGGCGTTGAATAAAGGCATCGAGATTGCCGGCCGCATGATCAAACGCATCCACGATGAGAAGATGTGTGACGGGGTGCACATCATGGCCATCGGCAAAGAGGAAAAAGTGCCCGATATTATGGCTGCGGCGGGACTAATTTGATTTTTGGAAAAGGAACTGCTGAGAAGTTGAAAAAGACAAGTAGATACCCGGGTCCAGAGGGCCCGTCGAAGATCCCGCTCCGCGGGGGCACTGGTTCCTCCCTGAAAGGGAGTGTTTATTAACTAGTTTATTTTTTATGACAGATATAAAATAAACTAGTTCAAATGTCAGCCATATTTTACTTGAACGGTGTATTCAGCTCGATGTCGTTATTGCCTTATCTTATATGCTGAGTGTATCGCTTGGCTGGGGACTTGCGTATTGGGCATTATTATTCTTGCCAATCCGGTTATCTTGTATGCTTACTGCGCAAAGTGTCTCTGCAGGGAAGATGAGTGCAGCCACGTTTTTCCAGCAAACTGACCCTTTTGATGCCGCCAAGGAAACAGGGGCCCTATACGTTCATGGATTATTTATGGACAGCTTTATCCCTGATAGACCTTTTCGGTTTTCCTATCCCATGGCTGTGGCAGAGCAAAGTATTGTTTTTCGGATACTGGCTACTGCTTCTCATCGGTCTTGCTGAAATTCTATTTTTCGTATGCCACACCTGCCGCAATGAGAATTGCCCATGTGTTCAATATAATAATCCGGCATCCATGCTTTATCTTTTTTTATGATGGTTGGGTTATAAACCGGTCAATTGCCTCCTCAAGCCTTGGTAATAGATAATAGGGCATCGAATAAAGATAAAATCTTTTTCCTGACGGAAGCTTTACTTGGTCAATGCGGCTCCTTCCGGAATAAATGCGAACCGCATAAGGATGGTTGCTTTTTTCCATGAACAGATTTAATGATCTTAGCTTACCTGTCTTACCACTCTTAACTTCGATGGGGATGACAAGTTCTTTGAATGGATAAAGAAAATCTGTTTCAGCAGCACCTTTGTCCCGAATCCAGAATTTGAGTGACGGGTAGGTATCTGTTTGTGATATGATTTCCTGTGCCACAACCTGCTCTGATATTTTGCCCCGATACACATTGTCAAGCGAAGTTTTGCGGTTGAAGAACTCCTTGAATCCTATCCGATAATTGGTCAGGCCAACATCAAGAAAAAACAGTTTCGGTGCTTTTCTCATTTTTTCTATAAATTGAATCATATATTTCCTTTAACATTGAATATGATCCGGTTTTCAGATAAATTGTCAGGGCTTCCGGCATTCCTCCCACGAACGCATACTCGTAAAATTGTCTGAGCAGCAAGTCATGGTTGGTTGTATCTTTAACAAAATCCATGTTGAACAATTTTTCAGCAAGGGGGGGATTCTTAGCCGCCAGATATTCCAGAAAATTTACCGGGTATAAGTAAAGATTTTTAACCCTGCCCACAGGAAAAGAAAAACCCTCCCGCTTTGAAAACACCTCAAGGAGTGAACCTGCAGCAATCACGTTTAATTCATTTACATCTTCATAGAGGTATCTGAGTGCTCTTATTGCTTCGGCGGAGTGTTGAATTTCATCAATAAATAAAAGCGTATTTTTTTTATCTACCGAAAGGCCCTTATAAAGCAGAATTCGCTCAACAAGTTCCCGGCCGGTATTAAAATTTTCAAAAAGCTCACGCTCTCTTGGTCTTTCAAGGTTTACATCTATGAAATGCTCAAAATTGGCGCTAAATCGGTTAACAACATATGTTTTCCCCACCTGTCTGGCTCCCCTCAATATGACAGGTTTCCTGTTTTCAGCGTGTTTCCAGCGTAATAATTCTGATTCGATATTTCGTTTAATTATCATTCACACGCCCTATGTTATAATTTACCCTAAAATTATGACATTTAATGTTGTTATTTCATTGCAAATGATGACATGTCGCTGCAAATTTGTCAACAGGCAGGATCCATAAATCAAGGGGAATTATCACACAAACCAGGAGAGGATATCATAATGATCCAAATCACTAACAAGTTCGGATAAACGATTTGACCGCCCCGAAGGCAGAGGCAACGGCAACACCGGCGCCGCATTTCAGACGTTTCCAGTCATTGTGGGCCAGAATGGAGCCGGCTGCAAACAGGTTTTTGAAAGCAGGTTGATGGATGTTGTTCAGCGGGCGAAATGAGTCGTCGATTTCCAATCCGGCCAGTCCTTCCGTAAGGCTGCCGCAATCTGGCGGGCGCTGAATCCTTTCAATCCTCGAATATCCACCAGCAGGCAGGGGGGCTTTTTCTCTAAAGCTGTTACGCCTTGCCACATGGTGTGGGGAACGCAGTAAGTAGGTTTGGTGGTTCCCATGGAGGTGAGGACTGCGCTGTTGTGATTCATGTGTCGGTGATAGGTAAGACCGGTTGCTTCCAGGAAGGACAGCAGTTCCTCCAAGGCGGCCCGGATGTCTTTTTTAGCCAACCGGGCGTAAGGATGGTCGGGGATATCGCGTACCAGGGCATCGATCCCCGCCCAGGGATCGTCCCAGGTATGCTTTTCATTGATCGGATGTACACCCAGCAAATCCAAAAAGCCGCTGGAAAAATTAATTTCACCGGTGTGACCCACTTGAACGCAGGCCATGCCCCTGTTGGCTGCAAACAACGTTGCGGCCAACCCGGCTATGCCGGCTCCTATGATGCAGATATCATATCTTGCAGTTTGCGATTCGGACATGGATATGATGTGTTCTTTTCTGCCAAATTGCCGGTAGCCCCGCCGCCGATAATGAGTACCTGGGTATTTAATGTTTTGCTCATAAATTAATGTATCGGAAATTCCATATTTTCAAATCTCGAAAAATGATAGGAAAATAGGTCTTTGGAGGAAACATTATTTATACCTGTTAGCGCCGAATTGGGTGACTGTAGTTCCGAAATATTTCACCGATTTTGCGAAATCCTTCCTTCGCATCTCGCAACCCGCAATACCCATTACTCCTCATCCAGCTCTTGCTTCAAATCCCGGGTCATCAAGCGGTAAATGGCCTCCTTTGGTGAAAAGCCTTCATAGAGAATGTGATACGCTTCATGGAAAATCGGCATGTCAACGCCTAACTTGCAGGACAGGTTGTAGACAGATCTGGCGGTCTTAACTCCTTCGGCCACCATCCGCATTTCCGAGAGGATGTCGCTTACCTTTTCACCCTGGCCGATTTTTACCCCCACGGTATGATTCCGGCTCAGATCCCCGGTGCAGGTAAGAATCAAATCTCCGATGCCGGCAAGACCCGTAAAGGTACGAGGATTGGCACCCAGTTTGATTCCCAGGCGCCGAATTTCGGTCATGCCTCTGGTAATAAGGGCAGCCCTGGCGTTGAGCCCCAGCCCCAAGCCATCAATCACCCCGGCGCCGATCGCAATGACATTCTTCAACGAGCCGCCCAGCTCGACACCAATCACGTCTGCACTGGTATAAACCCGAAAATTCGGCGTGGCAAACACCTGTTGCGCTAATACGGCGGTCTCAATATCCTCGGATGCCATCGTTACAACGGTCGGTAAATTTCTGGCGACTTCCCGGGCGAAACTCGGCCCCGAGATTGCGACCAGCCGATGATGTGGAATTTCGGTCAGGGTTTCCCTTAACACTCCGGTCATGGTCAGGTGTGTCTTGTTTTCAATTCCTTTAGAGGCGGTTACGATGATCGTTTCTTTTAAAACGGCGTTTGCCATTTTTAATGTGACCGCCCGCATCAAATGAGACGGGACCACTGCCACCACCATATTTTTGCCGGAGACGCACTCGGCAATGTCATTGGTTGGATGCAGATTGGGAGATAGCTTAACATCCGGGAGAAAAATCTTATTTTCTCCGGTCTCCAGAATTTGATCCCGGATCTCCTTTTCATAGACCCACAGATCGACGGCATAGCCTTTGGAGGCCAGCAAATTCGACAGGGCGGTTCCCCAGCTTCCACCGCCCACAACTCCAATCTGGAATTTTTTCACGTCTAAATCATCATTGATTTGCATATGATTTACCTGACCCGGATAAACCGGAAATGCGCACTGTGCTTATTGCAAATTTTTGCTTGTGCCCGTCCACGAAGCCTTTTTTATCCATGGGCACTGGCGTAAGTTTCCAATTCAGAAATGAGCAATTTTTTCTCTGAGCAAGGCCGCACAAGGGTTTACGTTGAGACGTACTTTTCGTACTTCGCAGACGTAAACCCGC
>JAJRVC010000469.1 GCA_024277475.1 Deltaproteobacteria bacterium | reverse complement strand
GGACTTTTCACGTCCTCGACCACCTTCTTCCCATTTTCTTCGTAGAGGAAGTCCGCCGTATACTTCCTGGCCGCCATCTTGCGGCCGGTAGCAGGGTCTATGCAGCCTCCAGGGCTGATTTTAAAAGACGGCTGCAGGCGGAGATTTTTGATAACCCCAACCCGCTGGAGCAGTTTAAGCTCCGTGTACCTGGCAGCCTCCTTGCGGCTGTCGAACTTATGTCCGTCAACCGCAATTTTTTGATTCTTATATTTGCGCCTGAACATAAGATCCCCATTTTTTAACGGTCATTACCTGTACATATTCAAGTTCTCGCGGCTTCCTTCCCCCGCATTTTTTGCAGATACGGGAAAAGTCTCTTCCGTCTCCCCTTGAAAAACCTTCTGCCCTTGTCCGCCAATGCATACAGGCCATTTTGAATGATTTTTTTGTCATCCGCGTTTTCACGCCCCCGGTTATCGGGCAGCTCCCGATTTTCATGAGCATTTGCTTGTGCTCAGTTGTTGTCCCTTTACCGTTTGTTGCCATTACAGATCCCTCAACCCCGCCTCACGCGCAAGGCGGTTCATTTCTCTGTGGTAAATCCTGTCGTAATCCTGATGCCTGATAGCAAGAAGGCTCCTGCTCGCTCTGCCTTTCGGCACCCTCATGCCGGCCTTTACCCTCTTTTCCATGATGATGTTTTCCGTATTCAAAAGAGCCGTTGGGATCAGCTCGTTTATCGCATTGCAATATTCGCTGTCCTTTCCTTGTTTCCACTTGTCTGCCATTTCCGCCCTCATTGTTATTTGTTGTTCTTCCTGCGTTCCGCCGAAAACCTGTACTCAACATGGCCGCTGCCGACCTTCTTCACCCTGCCGACGTCAGTCGACGAGGCCTCAAGCGTTTCAGCTTCAAGGATCAGTTCTTTTGCCATCCGCCTTAGCCGGTCGGCCACGATTACCGCGTCCGGCAACGGCTCAAGTTTTGTTGTCCCTGTCATTGCTCAGTCCTGTTCAGGCATTCCCTTCTCAACCCACATTCGGCAGTGCCGAATAATTTTTTTCCCGCGCTTGTCAATCCCGGCCCCGCAGTCAAAACCTCTTTCCGACCGGTAATCATATTCGCAGGTCTTGCACGTCCTGCCGGCCAAATCGTTCAGGCACCTATTCTCGTGCTTCACCATGGCCCTGCTGGTCTTTAGGAACTTGCCGCAACCATGCATGCACTCATATGCTGTGATCTCTACCGGCATTTTTAACTTGCCTCGCTGTTGAGTATTTTTGAAAGCACCTTGAATATTCCAACCTGGCCCTTTCCCGTGACCATGGTCGTAAAACAGGGAACATCCCGCCCTTTTCTGCTTGATCTAGCCAGCCCCCCGGAATAAAGAAAATCTCAACGGTCAAGGGCAATTTTGGCAAAATCTGGGTCTGCGAAACCCGAGCATACTGGGGTATCCTTCCAGGCTCGAAAGCCCGGCCCGCCTGTTATCCGAATAGGCGGTCCTGCTGTCCAGCTTAACCCCTGGACCATAATCAAGGCATTTGCATTTTCGGGCCTTAATTATGTGATCGGGTCAGACTCAGTGAGTCCGTCAAGCACCGGTTGAGAATTGGTACACTCAGAGCCGGATAGTAGTTTTTTTCCAGAAAGTATCAGTAAAACTGATCTGCACAGGTTATCTTTTATCTGGTCTGGACCGGGAACCTCGGATGAGGAAAAAGAAATGCTGAATAAAAAAAAGCCCTTTCAAAAGAGGCCCGGCTGCGATAGCAACAGCCGGGAAACGTTCCTCTCGTGAAAAAGCTTTTTTAGTAACTTCGCTATCTACGTCAGCCTTCTCCGGCGTTTATCTCCGGGTCACTGGCAGAACCAACTCTATGTCGGTTATCTATAATTTAGCAAAATATGACAAATTGTCAAATGAAATTTCACATTATTTATTTTTTTTAACTTTTGACGATTGACATTGAAACGCTTATGCGTTACTCTTTAAACGTGAATGATAAATGTAAAACAAAGCAAAATTGCTGTGTGATAAATGATTGCAGTCCCAAACCCCTCTGATCGGGGTGACGCCATTATTGGCCTTTGCGCCACAAGCATCTTGCAAGGCAAAACCGAGGCGGCTCTATTTTTAGCAAGAGAACGACCGGAATCACTTGCGCCCCGCACCAAAGAAAACCATCGAAGGATAGGTAATGACTGAATCTAAGGCAGAAACTGCACCGAGCAAAGCGTCAAGTGAATTTGCTTGTTCTACAGCCGGGCTTCGCGTTTTAGATTTGTTTTCAGGGGTAGGTGGTTTCTCCCTCGGGCTTGAGCGTACCGGAGGATTTCGCACAATAGCCTTTTGCGAGATAGAAAAATATCCCCGGTCAATTTTACGCAAACACTAGCCGGACATACCAATATTTGAAGATGTGAGGGAATTAACGGTTGACTCGTGTGGCAACCTTATATATATTTGCGATGATGGTTCTGTTATCACACAAATAGTAGGAGGTTCCGATATGTCAAGGAGGAGAGATCCCAAGTACGACAATGCTGTTGACTTGTATGATCGTGGAATGTCAGTAAAGGAATGCGCTGACTTTTACGGCATAACAAGGCAAGCCATGCACAAGATCTTAAAAAGGCGTGGATGTAAATTCAGGGACAACAAGAGGTTCGGGAAAGAAAACCATTTTTACAGGGGTGGATACACACACGGGCAGCGCAGAGCTGGTCATTTTGTTGAAAAAGCTATCAAAAAAGGCGTGTTGATCCCAAGTAAATCATGCGAGGTTTGCGGTGCAATTAAAACTTTTCGAGACGGACGAAACGGAATCCAAGCCCACCATAACGACTATAACAAGCCACTCGATATTATGTGGCTGTGCCAAAACTGCCACCACGAATGGCACAAAGAAAACAAACCGAAGGAGGTCGGAGAGGTACCCGCCAAGCAGACAATTGACGTTGTTTGTGGCGGGTACCCGTGACCGTGCCAGCCGTTCTCCGTTGCCGGGAAGCGAAGAGGCAAGGAAGATGACCGTCACCTCTGGCCGGAGATTGTGCGACTCATACGCGAATTGGCTGCCGGCGGAAGCAAACCCGCTTGGTGCATCTTTGAGAATGTTGCTGGGCACATCAGTATGGGCCTCGACCAGGTGCTTGCTGACCTGGAAGGAGAAGGTTACGCCTGCTGGCCGCTTGTTATTCCGGCTTGTGCCCTCAACGCCCCGCACCGGAGGGACAGGGTATGGATTTTGGCCCACTCCGACGATACAGGAGAGCAAAAACGCGACATTACCGCCAAGCCAGATAAACAGGGACAACCTGGCCGGGGCGATTTTAAGGAAAATGCTGCCGACACCTCACGCAAGCTGTTCAACCGGGCCGGGAACATCAGGCCGGCAGGGCGGCGTGAACCTGCAAACGGCGGTGGCCTTACTACCGACACCAAGGGCCAACAAACCGGAGGGGTATTCGATCCCTGGTTTTCGTCCAACCCTGCACCAGGTGGTGACTGGGAAGGAAAAACCGGAGAATGGACGACTGAACCACCGGTTTGTGGCCCAGATGATGGGATACCCGACAGGGTGGCTCGATTGAAAGCACTCGGAAACTCTGTTGTCCCGCAGATCCCGGAAATGTTCGGCCATGCGATAATGGCGGCAGGGGCAACGAGGCTGTAGAACGATTTGAATAAGCCGCCAGGCTTTTTTGGTCGGCTTAATTTGCTTGTTCTTTTACTGAGATTAAGAAT
Organism: Deltaproteobacteria bacterium; assembly: GCA_024277475.1. The sequence goes on along the minus strand of JAJRVC010000469.1, from coordinate 1,280 downwards.
GGCGATATACTCAAAGAAAATGCGTAAAAAATGGCGTGTTGCTTTTGAAAGATACGAAAGTCTATGTGGGTTTGAGCCTATGTACCAGGAGGAAATCGACGACGGAACAATGACAGAGCGTGAAGCGTTTCATCTAAATGTCAGATGGTTGATTGACATGACTGGTGATGTCCAGAATATCAAAATACCATTCGAACACGAAGAGTAAAAGAACAGAGCAAATAAGTGGAAAAAGTCCGCATATTGTTATATTAAAGTTAAAATATGGAAAATATTTAGAATGAGTAAAATAATAAAATGCCCGATATGCAGGAGGAAGAAACCGGTGCGTAATGATGCCAGGTATTGCTCAAGCTCCTGCCGGGTAAAGGCATGGCGCAGACGGAAAAAAGAAGAAAAGAAAGATTCAACCGATATTAAGTCGGTTCCGTAATAAAATTTTTATTAATTTGTAGAACCGGTCAAGGTCGGCCTTGATTGTCTTTTTGCGAGTTCCGCCCATGAATTTAGAATGGAAAGCGTCAATATGGCATGACCGGCACAGGCAGACACCATTTACCGGGTTGAATCTTTCAAGGGGGAAATACTGACCGCTATTCTCGTGGTGGGCCTGCCGGTATTTTCTTGATCCGCAAACCTGACAAACCCTGTCCCGGCGGATAACAACAGCACGCCATACCCGGTACTCTCTTGTGTTCCGCCAGTCAGCCATGCTTTAACATTTCAGCCAGCTCATTGTACCTGTTATGCAATTCACGAGCAGCCGACGAGTCAAGCAGCTCCATTGATGCACGTTTAAAGTTCCCCTCTTCAATTGCAGCCAGCATCTTCTTGAATTTCATCAATCCGGAAATCCCGAGATTAAAGGCAACGCTGATTAGAACGTCCTGCCTAGTTGCGGATAAAGAATTGAAAGCTGGTATTTTGTATTTTAGCTGCTCTCTGATTTCTGTAACCTGGAATTTTAGAATCACCCGGGAAAGGTCAATACTGATGCCATTTTCAAGATTAAGGCCGATTCCTATTGTTCTGTTACCTCTGGTATCCTCATATATTTTACTCCTGTGCCCCTCATGCCCAAGGATAAGCAATTCTGTCTTATTCATTTATCTGCCACGATCGCCCCTACAGGGCATCCATTCATTGCGCTCCTGATACTATTGCCCTCTTCTCCTCCCCATCTCTGATCAGACACAAGCATCACACCGTGAAAAGCTATCCCCGTGTGGATTTTGCTGTCAATATACTTCAGGCACTCACCACAAGTTGCTAGCCCGAAG
>JAJRVC010000468.1 GCA_024277475.1 Deltaproteobacteria bacterium | reverse complement strand
TGGCCGGTAAACTTGCCTGTCAGAAAGCAACGGATGCGGAAGTTGCCGAGATTAAAGCGCTGCATTACGAAATGCTAGCAGCCTTTAGCCGCGGTAATCGTCTGGAATACTTCAAGCTCAATCAGCGCATCCATCTAACCATCGTGGCGGCTAGTGGCAATAAAACCTTGATTGAAACCCACGCCCGGATAAATGCTCAGCTTTATCGTGTAAGATTTCAATCGAACCTGCAAAACGAACTCTGGGGCACAGCGGTCGACGAACATGAAGAGATGCTTTCTGCTCTGGAGGAGCATAACAGTGAGGCACTGGCCATGTGTATGCTCAACCACCTCGGTCAAACCTTTTTTAAGTTTAGCAAAAATCTGGAAATCATGAAGAAGGGTAAACGGCAGGATGATTAAAACCAATTGAACCCGAAACCGGTCGGAACTTAATGGAACCAATGTCCATGTCCTCGAAAATGACTCCATAAAGATCGGAGGCCACCGATTGGGATATCCTGAGAAATGGCTTGAAAAACTCTGTGGGGAGAGGTATCTTCAAAAAATACGGGGAAATGGATTCAGACGGGACTTGGGGCCGCACTGAAGGCGTTTGGTGGGAGGGGGGGTGCCGGGCCGGCTTGGTTTTCCATTATAGAACCAGGGAAAGGCCATCTAAAACAGGTAAAAATGAGACAGGACAGCTTTTTTGAGGCTGCTGCTGCATAATTCAAGTCGATATTAATTTCTTTTTTGAAAAGTGACAGACTCCTCGGGAAAGTGATACTGATTTAGTCGGGTGATAACCACATTTGATAACTGCCGAGTTGAATAAAGGAGGGTGAAAATGAAAAAAATTGTGAAATCCGTGATAGTACCTGCAACTTTTGTTTTTTTCTTTGTTTGGGTTCTTTCAGCATGTTCTGCCGAAAAGGGAGGAATTAAGCAACCGGCTGATTACAAAAAAGCTCTTACCGCGATTAATCCCGATTTTATGATAACGTCTGACGAAGCCTATGAATGGCACCTTCACAAGGACAAGGGCGGACCGACGTATTCGGGAAATGCTTCCTGGCAGTCTTACATGTCGTTAATCGAAAATAAGTTAACAAAATATGGTGTGGTTGATATTACCAAAAATAAATGGACCTATAATCGTTGGTATACATCTGATTGGCCCGATGATTCTAATTGGACCCTGGTTTCAGATGGTCAGCCCGTAAAAGTTGCTCACTATGGGGCATATTCCGGCTCAACCGGACCGGAGGGCATTACGGCCAATATGGTTCTATACACGCCGAAAACCCCGATGACGTCGCTAAAAGGAAAGATCGTCGTTTTCAGAACTGCGCCGCACCCCAAACCGCCTCTTGATGAAAAATACAAAAAATGGTTTACGCTCAATGACTACGAGTACCGCCATCAAGATAACGATTTTCCGCCCCTTTTTACCCAGATACCTCCCAGCCAATCTGTAAGCTACGATGTCTGGTGGCAGCTGCGGCAAACCGTAATGGTGTATAAGGTTTTAAGAAAGTCACAGGCTGCTGGTGGCATTGTAGTCTTTAATATGGGTTATGACCGATTGTCCGGGTTATATACCTTTCCCGTTTTCCCACAGTATAATTCACCCAACCTGTATGTCGACCGGGTAGCCGGAGCAAAACTGATAAAGGATGCCAAGGACGGAAAAAAGGCAACCATTAAGCTTCTGGCCAAAGTGGTACCCACTGAAACCTACCAGTTGATCGGGTATCTGCCGTGACGGCATTACGGAACACCGCAGGATGAAAAAATTCTCCTTACCACGCACACCGATGGTCCGGCGGTGTTACAGGAAAATGGTGCGCTGGGCCTGCTGGGCATTGTCGGCTATTTTTCTCACATACCACAATCCGAACGGCCTAGGACGTTGATGCTGTACCTGGATAACCGGCATTACATGCCGGGGATGGAAAAAGCATTTGCCAAGCAGGATTATTTTACAAAAAATCCGGCCGCCAAGAAATCAATTGTGGCACTGGTTGCGACTGAACATCTGGGGCAAATTGAATTCAGGGAAGTGGACGATAAATATGAGCCGACAGGTAAAGTAGAAATTTCTTTTCTGTGGTCACGCAATAACCAGATGCTGATCGACAAGGCCATCAAAGCCGTTCAGGATAACAATTGGCCACGAGTCATGGTACAATGCGTTGAAAGACCCGGCAAGCACGGCGGTCCACAAGGCATTTGGTACGGTCTGGGCAAGATTGCTCTTTCATGGGATCTGCCGGGTTATGGCACCATGGGAGCCCAAGGCGCCTATTGGGCAACTACAGCCCGAATCAATACATTTAACAAAGAGCACTTTGTTACCGAAGTGGCGGCCATGTCGCAATTGACTGGTGAATTGATGCTGGCAGATTTTAAATAATTCTCTTCGGATGAACACCGTACTCCCGAGCAACCTGTTGATGCAGGGTCGGCCACACTGCCGACCCTGCATGATGCAAGTTTATTACGGTATGTGCTTATATCGTTCAAATCAAAATGACGGGAGATCGAAAAATTTATAGGAACACCCCGGACAAGAAAACCCTGTAATATTATATAGTATTACGGGGTTAGGAACATTTAATATTCTAATAAATAATTATTGGAGGCGGCGGGAGTCGAACCCGCACTTAGGGTGATAATAAACGATGTTCTATTCACCGACTGCCTTTTTCGCTTTGTGTCCCCATGCTTCTCTTTCTCCATAAGACTTTATAATTCTTACAGGAAAGACAAATTCCCCACTCTTCATCACTGTGTTCATTAGACTTATCCTTATGCGATCATAATAAAACAGCGCAAATACAGTGCATCCCCCCCTACATCTGTTCAAGCCTTCGAATCCGCTCCTCCACCGGCGGATGGGTGCTGAAGAGTTTCATAACCCCGCCGCCCCGCAGGGGATTGACGATAAACATATGGGCCGTGGCAGGCCTGGCCGGCGATGACCAGCAAGGCTGTCAAGAAAATTCGAATCCGATGTAGCTGATATTAACATTCCGCCCCATGATTTTGATATATTATAGAAATTCCGAGACGTAACCATTTGTTTTTTTTGAATTTGAATCATTTGAAATTTATTTAAGATTTTGAATTTGCTATTTTGGGATTTACCGCATTTATTGTCAAGGTTTCACAACCACTTTTAGGGGTGCAGGAAATCAAATAAAGCGGGTAATTTTTCCCCGCTGGTTCAATTTTCTCCATTAAAAGTTAGGAAGTTGGGACAAGGTAACCCAGAACTCCTGAATTCCAAAATCCTGAGTTTTGAACTCTGAACCCCTGAACCCAGAACTTGTGAACGCGTATGATAATTTTTGGCATGCATATTGCTGAAGTAATGTTCAATGCCTGCTGCATCGGTTAACAGGCATCCATCCGTATTTTAAAGCAAGAAAGGGGGTTGCCATGCACCGATACAAACGCCTTTTGGTTGTACTTAATTTGGATGATCAGGACAGAATTACCATCGAGTATGCCGCCATGGTAAGTCGCATGGCCCAATCGGAGAAGGTGTATTTTCTGTATGTGGCCGACGATCTGGATATGCCCGAATTTCTTCGCAAGGAATATCCGGACTTGCTGCCACCGGTGAATGAATTTGCCAGGGCTCAAGTGAAGGAACTTGTGGCCAAGTATTTTGACGGTCATCCGGGCAGTCGCAAAGCTTATGAAATTGTGGAAGGATTGCCGTTGACCGAAGTTTTGCGTCTGGCTCGTCAGAAGCAAATTGACCTGGTCCTGACAGGCCAATCCATCGACCAGCAGGTCAATGTCATGCTGCCGGTCAAAATTGCTCGCAAGGCGCCCTGTTCGGTTCTGATCGTACCCGAAGGATTCGGATTGCAGATTAAAAATATTCTGGTACCGGTGGACTTTTCCGAAATTTGTGTCGAAGCGTTGGACGTAGCGACAGTCCTTGCTTCAGATCTTGAGGTGGTGGGCATTTCACTGCTGCATGTCTATCGGGTGCCGGTTGGCTATTACAAGACGGGTAAGACCTACGAAACGTTTGGTGAAATTATGAAAAAACACGCCCGGAAGCACTACCGGGAGTTCATCGACCGCTGTGATCTCAGGGGCGTAACAGCGACCCCTCTTTTCCGATTGGGCCATGACCCCGCCAAGACGATCAACAAGGTTGTCTATGACCAGGGGATCGACCTGGTAGTTATCGGCGCCCGGGGAAGAAGCAATGATGCCGCCGCCCTGCTGGGGAGTGTGACGGAACGGGTCATCCGGTCTGCCCGGATACCGCTTATGGTCGTAAAGAAAAAAGGATCGGGCCTGCGTCTTCTTGATGCCTTATTAGAACTGTAAAGGAGAGTACTATGAAACTTTTGGAAAAAATTCTTTTGGCTACAGACTTTGGCAAGGACAACGATCAGGCTGTCAAATCAGCCGTATTGGTGGCAAAAACGTTTAACTCGGAAATCATTCTGCTGCACGTGGTACCGGAGGTGTCCGGGTTTCCAACGGCTGTGGCGATGGTAAAAGAGAAAGTTTCGCAACAATTGCAGAACATCCAAAATGATATTGAAAAAAACAGGGTCCGAGTGGCTGAGGCAGCGATATTATCCGGTGTCCCATTTGATCAGATTGTTCGACATGCGGACCGGCACGATGTGAATGTCATCATCATGGGGGCCGGTGAAAAAAAAGGTGATGACCCGTTCCGTCTGGGGATTACCGCTGAAAAAGTGTTTCGAAAAGCAACCAAACCGGTCTGGGTGGTAAAACCGGACGCTGCCGTGCAGATCAACAACATCCTGTGCCCGGTGGATTGTTCCGAGCCGTCGGCCCGGGCCCTGACCAATGCCATCCGCCTGGCACGAAGTTTCCAGGCCAAATTGACCGTACTCCGGGTGATTCGGCCCCTGACGATCATTTTACGGCTTACCGAAGCGGACGGCTTGGATCAGGTAATCTATGTGGGAGAGCGTCGCGCTCAGTTTGAACAGTTTTTAAAAAAATTTGATTTTCATAATGTCAGCTGGAACCAGGACATCCGGCTATGCGAGCCGTATCAGGAAATTCTGACCGTCGCCGGCGAAACAAAATCCGATTTGT
>JAJRVC010000467.1 GCA_024277475.1 Deltaproteobacteria bacterium | reverse complement strand
GTAATCGGAACCTAAGATCATGCGGCCGGCTCCAGCAAATGCATGGGCACACATGAGGGCCGGCTCAAAAAAGCTGACGGTATCGTAATAAAATCGTTTTAGATAATCTATGGCCGGTCCCGAGATATTTTCCTGGCATTCGGGATAGGCTTCGTAACAATTTTGCACCCGTTCTGCCAGATAGGGAATAGCTCCGCCTAAATGAGAGACAATGAATTTTAGATTCGTAAATCTGTCCAGTACTCCGCCCATAATCAATCGTACCACAGCGACACAAAGCTCCATTTCGAAACCAATCATGGGCCCCAGACGGTAATCTTTATAAGTTTGCTTATCCGTCGGCGCTCTCGGGTGTATGTGAATAGGCAGATCATATTCAGATATGCGTTCATAAAAAGGGTATAGAAGTGGATTGTCCAATTCCATTCCGTTTATGTTTGTACCGATGCACGCCCCTTTGAATTTTAGCTCATCGATACAACGTTCAAGCTCTTTGACGGTCCGGTCGGGGTCAATGAAGGGCAAGGTGGCAAAGGCCATGAAATGGTTCGGTTGATCATGGCAGATGTGGGCAATTTCGTCATTAACAACTTTGGCCAGAGTGTCTCCGGTTTCCGGCGGGAAGATATCTACACTCGGGGCTGATAAAGTGAGGACCTGTCTGTCAAATCCGGCTTGCTCCATTTCTTCTAAACGCCGGCGGATGTCAGTCATGGGAGGGGTGATGGTGACCACACGATTTCCGCGCTGGACAAGAATTTGTCTTCCCCACTCATCACTTTCCACATGGATACCGACGACAGATCCTTCTTTTTCCAGTTGTTTTAAGAATCTTGCAGGATAAAAATGATTATGGACATCAATTTTCATGTCAATCTCCCCAGAGATGTTTTTTGACCGTATTCATTTTAGGGATGGATGAAAGCGTTTGAGGTTCATCCCTGTCTCTTTCGCTCTTGGGCCTTATTTGTCTGCACAAACTGAACAAACAGGAAAAATGCCTGGAAGGCAAGCCCTAAACCTCGGGTGATACTATTTGGTATAAATACAGCAATACCGCTAAGGGCCAAAATGATCCTTTCCCACCGTTTCATGCTTGTGAGCAGATAACCTTCGAAGGCACTCCCTACAGTGATTGCTCCCAAAGTAACAAAGAAAAAAGCGGTCAAGATTTCCAGCGCGGAGCCTATCATTAAAATTCCGGGGTTAAATATAAATGCCCAGGGGACTAAATAGGCAGCAAAGCCGAGGCGCATGGCCCGGAATCCTGTCTTGAAAGGATGACCTCCCGAGATACCGGCAGCAATAAATGCATCGACGCATACGGGCGGTGTAATGAATGAAAGACAACCAAAGTAGAACAGAAACATATGGGCTGCAATCGGTTGTACGCCTACTTTTATCAATGCGGGCGCAAGGAGGACGACCGTTAATATATAGACGCCCACTGCGGTCATTCCCATACCTAATATAAAGGCCGCCATCCCGGTCATTAATAGAATAGCCATCAGGTTACCGCCGCTGATTGTAACAAGCTCAGAGGTAAATTTTGTCCCGGCCCCGGTTATTTGTATGGTCCCAACGAGAATGCCGATCGAAGCGCACAGCGGAATGATGGGCACCATCCCCTTGGCAGATTCTTCCAATGCAATCATCAATTTACGTGGTGTCAGTCTGCTTTCTTTTTTAAAAGCACTTACAATAACCAGGGCTCCTAATGTGTACATAATAGTTGTTTGCGCCGAATATCTGAGAATCCCTAAAAGGAACAGCAGTAGAGCAAAAGGCAACAGATACTGCCAGCCGCCGATTAATGTTTTTTTCAAAGATGGCAGACTATCCCGGGGCAAACCTTTGAGACCGATTTTTGCCGCCTCCAAATCCACCTGAGCAAGCAGGGTTGCGTAATAGGCGACGGCAGGCAGGAAAGCCGCCACACAAACACTCCAATAGGATATTTGAAGGAACTCAGCGATTAGAAATGCCGTTGCCCCCATCACGGGCGGCATGAACATTCCGCCCAGGGAGGCAGTGGCTTCCACGGCGCCTGCGTAATTTTTTTCATAGCCCGTCTTTTTCATCAGGGGGATGGTGATTTGTCCGGTCGTGGCCACATTCGCCGCGGTAGAGCCTGATATTGTACCGAAAAAAGTACTGGCTATGACGGCTGCTTTCGCCGCGCCACCTCTCAGGGAGCCCGCCGTAGCAAGGGCAAGATCGCTAAAAAATTGGCTTGCCCCTAATGCCCTGAGAAAGCCGCCAAATATGACAAACCCGGCGACAATGGTGGAGACAATACCGATGATCAATCCCCAAAAGCCCTCCGCACTGAGGTACATCCACCCCAGCGCCATAGAGTAGCTAAAGCCGGTACTGCGTAAAAAACCGGGAAAGTGGTTACTGTAAACAGCGTAGAAAAATGAGAAAATAATCAAAGCAACCAAAGTCCAGCCGACTACACGCCGGGCGGCTTCGATGACGGCAAGAAATAGCAGAGAAGCCAAAACCATCTCATAGGGATAGGAAATCAGCCTTCCTTCGGCAACAAGGTTATTGGCGTTTATGGCGATATAAGCACAACCGCTTATAACGACAATGATGGGCACAATATCGTACCATTTCAGCTTTTCTCCCGCCACTCCCTTTTTAGCCGGCAGGAGAAGGTATACGAGAGTGCAGATAAACGCCGTGCTAATGGCCCTGTGGGTTATGGGATAAATCACCATGCCCAGGTAGAAGAAAAGGTTACATAGATAGGACAGGGTATAAGTAGACCAGATAACCGCTACAAAAAAGGATAGCTTTGATCTCAAATTCCTTTCACGTAAGCGTCTGCCGACTTCGACCTGATCCATCTCTTATCCTTCATTAAGCTGCCGGGGCATATATTTTTTTTCCGCGGCAATAGGTTGCTGTGTTTTATTCCTTTTTCAGCAGCTTGGCCTGTCTTTCTAACATCTTTTTCTGATAGGCCTGGTCCTGCGCCGTCCAGAGTCCCTTTTCCGTATAATACCGGATAGCCCCCTCGTGGTACGGAACGGCAAGGGTAATCGGCTTGTATTTCAGGGACCAATATTTGGCAGAGGGATGAGAATCGGCGAATTCATCGCTGTTTTCCAGGATTGCCTTTGTCACTCCATAAACGACATCCGGATTCATATTATACGCAGTGAACATAGCCGTTTGATAATTGATTGCATTCGGAACCGCGCTTTTGTTGCGGAAGCGAGGGTCATTTATTTTTATATCCTGGACATAGTACCCCTCCATCCGCTTGACGACATAATCAGCTTGTTCCTTGGTAAGATTGATAAATTTGCATTCTCCCTTGGCTTCATTTACCTGCATTACGGCTCCGGGTACCACAGGGTAGAGGATGGCATCCACCCTGCCTTCAATCAGACCTCGGAT
>JAJRVC010000466.1 GCA_024277475.1 Deltaproteobacteria bacterium | reverse complement strand
ATTAAAAAACACGGCGGATTAGGGATTCCCATTTTTAAACCGCGCGAATTCAATCTCGATATCATCAAGCGTTTCAAAGCGGCGGAAGATGCGGGTGCCCTGGCTGTTGGCGTGGACATCGATGCCGCATCTTTTAAAACCATGTCGATGAAAGGACAGGCAGTAGGGCCTAAAACCATCGAAGAATTGCAGGAGCTAAAATCTCACCTGAAAGTTCCGTTCGTTTTAAAGGGCATTATGAATGTGGAATCGGCATTATCGGCTATCGAAGCGGGAGCCGATGCCATCGTGGTTTCCAACCATGGGGGCCGGGTGATGGACCATATGCCGGGGACGGCTGAAGTGCTTCCGGAAATTGCCAACGCGGTTGCGGGTAGAATCAAGGTGCTGGCAGATGGGGGGATACGAGAAGGCATTGATATCCTGAAAATGCTGGCGTTGGGTGCCGATGCGGTGATGATTGGCAGACCCCTTTGTATCGCGGCTTTTGGTGCCGGACAGGAGGGCGTTGCATTTTACCTTCAGGAAAAGATGAAGGAATTGAAAAAAGCGATGATCCTCACCGGTTGCGGTTCCATTGATCATATCGACCCTTCCATCATTTTCAGGAAAAAAGGTGAGCGTTGATGAAAAAGAAAAATACGACATTAAAAATAATGCCGGTTAAAAAAGCCGAATCCTTTCAGGCGACATTGTCCCGTTCTTTAAGACGATTGAGAAATGATTTCGGTGCCTGCGGATTAAAACTTTCTACCGAAGATGCGGCCATGACCATCGACCAGATCAAATTCTGGGCCGATGCTTCGCTGTTACCGGTTGTTGTGAAAATTGGCGGGCCTAATGCCAGAAACGATATCAAGCAACTCGTGTCCCTCAATATTGACGGTTTGATCGCGCCAATGGTGGAATCGCCTTATGGCCTTGAAAATTTTATTGCCGCAGTCAGGGATTTCACCACGCCCATGCAGTTCGGTCGGTTGAACAAACATATTAATATAGAAACGGTTACCGCAATCAAGCAACTGGATGATATTCTCAATGCTCCCGAGGTGAAGTTTCTTGATGAGATAACGATCGGTTGCAGTGATCTTTCCAACTCGTTGAAAAAATCGGGAATAGATGGCTCCGTTTTGAACCGGGTGACACGGGTGGTAAAAAAAATCCGGTCGAAAAATATAACTGTTTCGGTGGGCGGCGGCATTCAACCGGCGTCGATCGATGCTTTTTTGAAAAAAATCCAACCCGATAAATTCAATACTCGAGTGGTGACTTTCGATGTGGTTACCGGGCAAAAATACGGCGAGGCCGTTGCCGAAGCCTTACGTTTTGAAATACTTATGCTGGAACACGATGCAAGCCACGGGTTCATCACCCGCGATGAAGAAAAATTCCGTGTAAAAGAACTAAAAAAACGATTGAAATAGGTTGTTTTAGCGATACTTCCCCTGCCTTTCTCCTCAAAGAAACCTCTTTTCTGAATCTCCACAGGATATCATTGACAAACCAGTAAAATATCATAAAATACAGCCCTCGTTTTACTCTTAACCCTTCTAAAAAATTATATTTAGCAGAATTGATGCAAGTCAGTTCTACTTGATTTGATTTTTCAGAAATTCATTTCAAATTAATAATCTGGAGGGCAGGAAAATACAATGCAGATAACTGGTATGCTTTGGGGAAGAAAATTATTGGACCTGGTGGAATTTCCCCACTCAGAAGTCCGTGGTCCAGAACTCAGTGTCGATGACATCAAAGATATGATCAAACGGCACGGTCAGGTTTTTATAAAACCGTTATTTAAAGGTGGTGTGGGCAAAAAAGGCAAGTCCGGCCTACTGGGACGGGTGGACAATATTACCGATGCATTGAAGGAAAAAGAGCGCCTTTACTTTTGTGAACATGTGGATGGGTTCAACAAGGTAAAGTCTGACGGCGTAACATATGAAGGCTCCGTTCCTGCCGATTACGAAGTTTATTTTTCCATTTCAGAAAGTACCGAGTTCCGTGCTCCGGTCATGACAATCACGCATCATGGTGGCGTGGATATTGAAGAATTGGACCCCAGTAAACTGGCCGTAGTGCCCTTTGATCCGTTGACCGGACTGAAAGCCTTTCATGTGTCCAACGCATTGATGGATCTCGGCGCTCCGCCTGAGGTGATCAGCCCTCTGGTGCAGAATCTGCCAAAACTTTGGGATCTGTACAATAATTACGGGATGATGATGCTGGAACTCAATCCGATTCGTATGCAACCGGGAAAAGGCGGACGTCTGGCACCGATTGCCTGTGACTTCAAATGTGCGTTTGACCAGGATGACCCGGCATGGAAAAGATTGCATTTGCCTTCACACCTTTTCGCATCCGATTATTCAGAGTTTGAGCAGGAGATCAATCAGCTTCGCACCTATCAGGGGCAGAGCGATGTTTTTGTTATGAACGATAAAGGAAGCATCACGGCACCTACTTTTGGTGGCGGCGCGAATGCTATGGTTACCGAATTGTTGGGAGAAGAAGCGACCATTTCTTCAGATTTCGGCGGTAACCCTCCTTACGAAAAGATGAATGATATATCCAAAATCAGTTTTAAATACTGGTTGCCGCAGTCGAATGTCCTGTTCATCATTGGCGGAAAAGCCAACAACACGGATATCTATGAAACATTCCGTGCAATGGGAGACGGACTGCGTGAATTCTTTCAAACGCATGGCCCGATTCCGCTTTTCGTTGTTGTTGGCCGGGGCGGACCCAATGTCATCCGCGGAATGAACTACCTGCAGGAAATCCTGGATTCCCTGGGGTTGCCCTACCGTTTCTTTGGTCACGACAGCGCAATGTCCGAGGTTATTAATTACGCTCTCGCGGTCAACGAGTGGATGAAAAATGGCGGCAAAGACGAAATTAAAGCCAAATTAAAAATTTAACTACTATCTCTGTTGGAGGTTTGAATGCATAAGCAAGGCGTGGGGGAATTCCCCTTTTACTGTGGCATCAATTCCCTGTCTGAATTGGCAACTAAAGAAGACAGGTGTGTAGTATTGAATATTCTGGGCAAAGAAAGCTCAGGGGTTACACCGATCAGCAACGATTATTCCGGCGGTAATATTGTGTTTGGTACCGGCCCTGGGAAATCGGGCAAAAGTCTGGCAACAAAATCCGGAAAAATTCCGGTTTACAATTCCATTAAAGAAGGCATGGAAGCGGGGCATAAATTCAATACTGTTGTAATTTATCTTCCCCCTTCTGGTGTGAAAGATGGGCTCGCCGAAGCCGTACGCGATAACCCGGACCTCACAAAAGCCATTATCCTTACCGAAAAAGTTTCAGTAAAGGACTCTCGTACCATGCGAGCTATTTGTCAGGCAAACGGGGTGGACCTGTTTGGCGGCAATTGTCTCGGCCTTGCCGATGCATGGAATCATGTGCGGTTGGGTGGCGCGCTGGGTGGCAATGCTCCTGAAGAGTCGCTCATTAAAGGGTCGGTTGCCCTGTTTTCCAATTCGGGTAACTTCACCACCACTATCTCCGTCTACCTTTCCACCGCAGGCTGGGGTACGACCACTTCTGTTTCCAGTGGTAAAGATGTTTATATCCAATACGGTGCGAAGGAATTCCTCTATGCGTTCGACAATGATGACCGCTCCGAAGCGGCTGTCATGTACAGCGAGCCGGGTGGCTATTATGAACAAGGATTGAAGTCCGACAAACCCATCGTCGCTTGTGTTGTTGGACGCTGGAAAGCGCGATTGACAAAAGCCTGCGGTCATGCCGGGTCGTTATCCGGTGCCGGGGATGATGCTCTCGCCAAGGAACAATGGTTTATGGACTATTTCGGAGTCGATGGAGTCTTCACACCGGAAAAACCCATCCTCTCTAAAAAAGGCGCGCTGGTTACCAACATTGCCCATATCCCCGAAGCATTGACCCAGGTTATGGCACTTAATGGTAAAAATCCGGACTTCGACCCGCGCGGCAGTCTCGACCTGAAACCGTGGTTTGGCAACAATCAGGGCCTGTCCCTGCCACCGGAGCTGGATCTTTCCGTGGTTGAAGCATCCAGTCCTTACAACGAACAGATCGAAGCACTCAATAAAATGGTGGGTGCGCAACATCGACGCGAAACCTTGAAGGATGCCAGTGGCGCTTCGATGATGGACCCGAAAACCCAGGTATCGAAAATCCATAACACTTCTATTCTCGATGCCTCCATGAAAACCTTTGAAGCCAATCTGGTTTTCGCACTCACACGGCAATACCCTTGTGAGTACGGCGAAAAGATCGCCAACATCGTCTTGAATATGTATGTCAATCACTACGGTCACCCGACTCTTGCGGCGGCGCAGGCGGCTAGTGAAAACGGCAACTCGCCTAACACCGT
>JAJRVC010000025.1 GCA_024277475.1 Deltaproteobacteria bacterium | reverse complement strand
ATATTGCGGAAGAACTCCTCCTCAAGCTCTATCGGGGCATGCTATTGGGCCGAAAATTCTATGAACGCTTGCTGAACCTTCAAAGACAGGGAAGGATCGGAACGTTTCCGCCCATAAGCGGCCAGGAGGCCGCCCAGCTGGGAGCCGTCGCGCTATTGCGGCCCTCGGATTGGATGGTTCCGGCGTTCCGTGAGACCGCGGCCGAAATCTGGCGGGGTCGATCGCTTGAAAGCGTTATTATATACAACAACGGCTATAGCGAAGGCGCAGAAATTCCGCAAGACCTGAATAATCTGCCCATATCGGTCCCGGTGGGTTCCCAGATGTTGCATGCCGTCGGCCTGGGGTGGGCGGCTAGATACAGGCAAACCGACGATGTGGCGATGACTTTTTTTGGAGACGGCGCTACATCCGAGGGAGATTTTTATGAAGGCCTTAATTTTGCCGGCGTGTTTCAGGCTCCGGTGATTTTCGTGTGCCAGAACAACCATTGGGCCATTTCGCTTCCCGTTGCCAAACAGACCCATTCTAAAACTCTAGCCCAAAAAGCCCTGGCTTTTGGTATGCCGGGTATCCAGGTGGATGGCAACGATATCCTGGCCGTCTACGCGGCGGCGGCGGAAGCCGTCGAGCGGGCACGCGCCGGTCAGGGTCCCACCCTGATCGAATGCGTTACCTACCGTATGGCGGTGCATACTACGGCAGATGACCCCAAACGGTATCGCAGTGAAAGAGAGGTTGAGAAGTGGCGCAAACGCGATCCTATTGTGCGTTATCAAAAATACCTGGTAGAAAAAGGGCTTCTATCGAAAGATAAAATTGCGAGCATCGAATCCGAAGTACTGGAAGAAATTCAGGCCGCAGTGGATCGAGCCGAAGAACAAATGAAATCGTTCGGCAATCCGCTGGACATGTTCGACCACGCTTATGCCCAAATGCCCCCCTACCTGAAGGAGCAAAAAGAAACGTTTGCCGGTGAGATCGCCGAGATAACAGAGGAGGGGGATCATGGCTAAGATGACGATGGTTCAGGCCCTCAACCTGGCCTTGCGGCAGGAAATGGAAAAAGATGACAGTGTAATTGTGCTGGGTCAAGATGTGGGAGTGGATGGCGGCGTTTTTCGGGTAACCGACGGCCTCATTAATCAATTCGGACAAGACCGGGTGATGGATACTCCTTTGGCGGAATCCGGTATTGTTGGCATGTCCATTGGGATGGCGGTTTATGGGCTCAAGCCGGTCTGTGAAATACAATTTTCCGGGTTCAGCTATCAGAATTTTCATCAGATCGAAAATCACGCTGCCCGGCTGCGTTTACGCTCACGGGGTCGGTATCATGTACCCATGGTGTTGCGAACACCGTACGGTGGCGGTGTCAGGGCTTTAGAGCATCACTCGGAGAGCCGCGAGACGTTCTGGGCCCATATGCCCGGAATTAAAATGGTGATTCCTTCAGGACCCCGCAATGCCCGGGCTTTGCTGGTCAGTGCCATACGGGATCCTGATCCGGTGATTTTTTATGAATCCAAAGCGCTCTACCGGGCTTTTCGCGAGGAAGTGCCCGAAGAAGAGGAAACCTTACCTATCGGTAAGCCCCGGATCGCGCGGGAGGGTAATGACCTGACCCTGATTTCTTATGGCGCCATGATACGTCCGACATTGGAGGCGGCTGCCGGACTCAAAGAGAAAGACGGTGTGGAAGCCGAAGTCATTGATTTGCTGACCGTCTCACCGCTGGATGACGAAATCTTTGTTCAATCCGTACTGAAAACCGGCCGGGCTGTGGTTATTCACGAAGCACCCCGCAGCTTTGGCCCCGGCGCTGAGATCGTCAGTCGTTTAATGGAAAAGGGGTTTTATTATCTTGAAGTTCCCATAGAACGCGTGGCCGGATATGACATCATTATACCTGCATTCAGTCGGGAGAAGGCCTATTTGCCGAATGCACAGCGTATTATTCGCGCGGCAAGAAAAGCGCTAATATGAAAGGGGGGGGACTATGGTCAGATCGTTTAAGCTGCCGGATCTGGGAGAGGGCATCCATG
Organism: Deltaproteobacteria bacterium; assembly: GCA_024277475.1. The sequence continues at coordinate 21,016 of JAJRVC010000025.1, read as the reverse complement.
AAGGCGAAGTGCTTGCCGTACCGGTCGAGGCCGGACAGGAAGTAAAAGAGGGAGATGTAATTTTAGAAGTCGAAACGGATAAAGCCGCAGTAGAAATTCCGTCTCCCTATACCGGCCACATCCAGGAAATATTTGTCCAACCGGGAGATATTGTTAACGTCGGCGATGTGATGATGACTTTTTCAAATGGGCAGGACACTGAAGCGGTTAAAGAAGAAAAACCGATGGAAAAGGCGACTGTCCCGGCCGCAATCGCCACCTCGGTGCTGCCGGCCCATGAAGATGGACCGGTCCCGGCGTCACCGGCAACCCGGCGCCTGGCACGCGAATTAGGGGTTGATCTTCATCGGGTCACGCCCACCGGGCCGGCAGGTTTGGTGACAGCCGGGGACGTTCGTGGTTTTGCCCGGGACGACCCGGCGGCCCGGGAAATCCCGGCGGCATCTCCGCCTGGAACCGATGGGGTTCAGCCTTTGCCGGTTTCAGTACCTCCGTTACCTGATTTCACCCGATGGGGATCGGTGGAGCGCATCCCGTTTCGTTCAATCCGCCGAGCCACCGGCAAACAGATGACCCTGGCCTGGTCCCTGATACCGCATGTCAACAGTCAGGATGTGGTCGATATCACCAAACTGGAGGCCTTCCGGCAAAAACACAAAACAGAAATTGAATCAACCGGCGGCAAGTTGACCCTGACGGTATTCGCTTTAAAAGCAATTGCCACTGCCCTGAAAACCTATCCTGATTTTAATGCGACCCTGGATATGGCCAACGCAGAGATCATCATCAAGCACTATTTTAATATCGGAGTAGCGGTTAGTACGGACAGGGGCCTGATTGTTCCCGTGGTGCGGGATGTGGACCGCAAGAGCATCAGGGAACTTTCCGTTGAGCTAAATGATCTGGTTCAAAGGACCCGTGCCCGTAAAACGACGCCGGCGGAAATGCAGGGCGGCACGTTTACAATTACCAACGCCGGGGCCATGGGTGGCGGATTTTTTGCACCGATAATCAATCACCCCGAGGTCGCCATACTGGGGATGGGACAGGCGCGCATGCAACCGGTTGTCAGGGATAAGAGTAAAGGCGATTTTCAGATCGTACCAAGGCTGATGATGCCGATAGTCCTTTGCATAGACCACCGGGTGCTGGATGGGGCTGATGCAATCAAGTTCCTGCGGGTCATCATGGATGCACTTGAGGACCCGGATGAGCTGTTGATGAGTATGGTTTAATCCAGGTTAAGCGGTTCAACGTTCACGGTTCCGGGTTGAAAGGACACTAACTCAATTCATAAGCCACCCCGACCTGTCGGGATGAGAATTTAAAAGGTTCTACCGTTACCGCGAGGGCATGTTTGACGGGTGCGAATCTGATCGCTGCCGGCGGCTTATGAATTGATATAAATCAGCGATCCCCAGCAGAGGTGGCCCGGCCCCTTCCAGGGATCATCCTCATACCCCCAGCTCTGCTGGGGGTCGCTGATTGGGTAATATGCGAAAAACATTCAAAGAACCGGAGGTTTTTCTATGGTTATGGGAGAATTGACACAGGAAGTCGAGGTTCTGGTGATCGGAAGCGGGCCGGGCGGATATGCGGCCGCATTCAGAGCGGCGGATCTGGGCCTGGATGTGGCCATGGTCGATCCCGGAGCGCGGCCCGGCGGTGTGTGTCTTTATAAGGGATGTATTCCCTCCAAAACTTTGCTTTATCTCACAGAACTGATTTACGATGCAGCCAGGGCGGAATATATGGGGATCTCGTTCGGCGAACCCAGAATCGATCTGGAGGCTCTCAGGACATGGAAGGGTAAAGTCATCGACCAAATGGCCAACGGCCTGGTCAGTTTGAACAACCGTCGGGGGGTTCAGCTGTTAAAAGGACGGGTGGAGTTTGAGAGCTCCGAAACGGTTCGCGTTCATGGTTGCGATGTCAGCCACATCAAATTCCGGTATGCCATACTTGCCACAGGCTCCCAACCCGTTCCGTTTCCGAATACCGCCTTCAAAACCGGCGGTCGAATCATGAGTTCCACCGGCGCCCTGGCCCTGGCGGATGTACCCGGGAAACTCCTTATTCTCGGAGGCGGATATGTGGGGCTTGAATTGGGAACGGTCTATGCGGCTCTGGGAAGCCGGATCAGCCTGGTGGAGCTTGAAGATAGATTGCTGGCGGGTGTTGACCAGGATCTTGTTGGACCCCTGTACCGCAGATTAAAAAAAACATTTGAAAGCATCAACCTCAAAACGAAGGTTGTTTCGATGGAAGAAAATGAAAACGGGGTCGCTGTGACATTGGAAGGCGACACAGATACGCCTCAGCAAACCTATGACCGGGTACTGGTTGCCATCGGTCGCAAACCGAATTCCCGGGATATTGGCCTGGTAAACACAAAGGTTGAACTCGATGGGAAAGGGTTTGTAATGATAGATGACCGGCAGCGTACGGCCGATGAACGGATTTTTGCTGTCGGTGATGTGGCCGGCGGCATGATGCTGGCTCATAAAGCCAGCCGGGAAGGCAAGGTGGCTGCTGAAGTCATTGCGGGACAAACTTCGGCGTTTGATGTCCGGGCCATGCCGGCCATCGTTTATACCGACCCTCAGATCGCCTGGTGCGGTCTAACGGAAGAAGAGGCCCGCCGGGAAAACAGGACGGTTAAAGTCCAGCGATTTCCGTGGAAATTCTCAGGTAGGGCGGCCACCATGGGAGTACCGCAAGGATTGACTAAAATCATCGTAGATCCGGAAAGCGGGCGCATCCTCGGGGTAGGCATCACCGGCCGTGATACGGAAGGGCTGATTTCGGAAGGCGTGCTGGCTATTGAAATGGGGGCTCTGGCGGAAGATATGGCCTTGAGCATTCATCCGCATCCAACACTGTCCGAGACTGAAGGGGAGGCAGCTGAGATTTTTCTCGGAAGCGCCACACACATAATGAACAAATGACGGATGACGAAGGATGGAAACGCTTCACTCTGTCTTTTTATATATTTTCGGTTTATCCGGGTTGGGGGAAGGTCAGTATGAAATCAGATATGGAAAAATCAAGGGATGAGCTTGTTGAAGAATTAAACACGCTCCGGCGGCAAGCTGCAAAAGCCGATGACCTTCAGAACCGTTTAGCGGATTTTGAAAAATCCTATACTAATCTGCAAAAAAGCTTTGAGCAGCGCATCAAAGAACTTGAACAACAATGCTGCGACAAGGAACTTGCCGAAAATGCCCTGCGCATGGCGGAGGTGATCATTGACAAAAGCCCGGCAATCCTTTTCCGAAGGAAGGCGGATGGAAAATCCACGCTGGTTTACGTTTCCGATAATATTCGACAGATGGGCTATACCGCCAAAGATTTTTTGAGCGGTCGGATCCATTTCAGAGATATCGTACACCCCGATGAAATGGAGCGGCTGGGGGCTGAAATTCAAGAATATGCCGAACAAGATGTAGAAGAATATACCCAGGTCTATCGTATTTTGACCAAAAACGGAGACGTGCGCTGGGTTGAAGACCAGACATCCGTGGAGCGGGATGCGGAAGGAAATAAAACCTATAATCAAGGCATCCTGGTGGACATCACCGATCGCAAAGTTGTCGAGGACGAGTTACGTAAAAGCGAGGAAAAATTTCGTCGGATCGTGGAAACCGCAGCCGAGGGATTTATCCTGATGGATGAAGCTTTGAAGATCGTGGATGTCAATGATGCCTATTGCAGACTGCTGGGGTACTCTCGCGAAGAATTACTTGGTAAAACTCCTCTTGACCTGGCCACCGAAGAGTTCAAACAGTTCATGCTGACAAACAGGGATACGATCCTTGGCCAGGAATACCGTGAATTTGAGGGGAGCAGTGTTGCCAAAGACGGCCGCATTGTTCCGATTCTGGTTCATGGCAATACCCTTAGGGATGATCGCGGCAATGTCATCGGCAACATGGCCTTTGTGACCGATATGACTGAACATAAAAAGGCGCTGGCGCTCGCCGGTGAAGTCCAGAAAAGCCTGCTGCCCCAGGGAAAACCGAATGTTCAAGGGCTTGACATCGCCGGTAAAAATGTCTCCTGTGATGAGATCGGTGGCGACTATTTTGATTTTATCTGGCGACCGGACTCCAAAAAGGGACCTTTCAGCATTGTGGTCGGCGATATTTCCGGTCACGGGGTTGATTCAGCCCTGTTGATGACCACGGCCCGGGCGTTTTTACGGATGCGTGCCTCGCAGCCTGGAACCATTTCAGAAATTATTACGGCCATGAACCTTCATTTGACCCGGGATGTTCTTGAGAGCGGCAGATTTATGACCCTGTTTTATATGGCCATCGATCCGGAAAAAGATTACATCGACTGGGTCCGGGCCGGACATGACCCGGCTATTATTTATGACCCCACCCGTGACGAATTTGAAGAACTAAAGGGCAGGGGTGTTGCCTTGGGAGTGAACGAAGCCTTTGACTATGAGGAGAATAACAGACGCGGTCTGACCAATGGCCAGATCATTGCCATCGGTACCGACGGCATTTGGGAAGCTGTGAACAGGGATGGTGAAATGTTCGGCAAACAGCGTTTTCGTAATATCATTCGAAAAAATGCCCAGGCAGCAGCCAGCGATATTTTGAATGCCGTATACAGCGAACTGAATCAATTTAGCCGGGGACAGAGATTCGAGGATGATATCACTCTGGTGGTTATAAAAATCGATGGGATGGGATAGGGTTAATTGTCCTCAATACAGCCGGAATATCGATGCCGATTGCGACAGCCGGGTATGGGATAACGACCGGGTACTGGAAATGAACCTGGATGTTGTTTGACAGCTTGCCAATTCTATTTCTTCTGCTTCACCATTTGACTGATCTCAGAATTGCCTTCAATCAGGATGACATCTTTTTTTCGACTGACTCGTTAGAGATTGTCTATCTATCTATATCGATTTTTTATAGTGCAAGTGATACCATTTGACAAAAAGGACGTGTAAATCAAAAAAAAGTTCGTGCAGAAAGTGCTTTGCAAGAAAGCTTATTTATGAGATTTAATCATACTGCCAAGATTTACCCGATCAGATGCCCCCGGGCCTCCCTAAGATCAGGGCCGGCGGTGGCTTCTTTGCCATAAGGCGTCACGGCTATTTTGCCAAGCAGAATGACGAGGCTTGGATTTAGATCAAAATTTAGAATTCTATTTAAAAAAAGGATTTAAGCATGGAAAAACTGATAATTACCGCTGCTATCACCGGCAGTCGGATTACGCGCGAAATTGCGCCCCACATCCCCATCACACCGAAGGAAATTGTCCAGTCGGCCATCGAGTGTTGGGAAGCGGGAGCTGCCGTAGTTCACATCCACGTGCGTGATCCGGAGACGGGCCTGGGTGTCCAAAGTTTAGAGATTTTCAAGCAGGTAGTGGAGCCCTTGCAGGAGAAAACCAATTTAATTCTGTGTTTGACCACCAGCGGTATTCCGGGTAGAAATCTGCCGACCGGGGAACGGCTGGCTCCGCTTGAGTTGAGACCGGAGCTGGCTTCCTTTGATGCCGGTTCCATTAACCTGGGTAATTCCGTTTTTATCAATTCACCCGAGTTTCTTGAGAGTACCGCCAAAAAAATGAAGGACATGGGTATCAAACCCGAGCTGGAGATATTCGACCTGGGTATGATCATCACCTGTCTGCGCATGAAAAACGAGGGAAAACTGGCAGAACCGTTTCACTTCCAGTTTGTTCTGGGAACGCCCTGGGGTGCCCCGGCCACACCTGAATCTCTTTTACATTTACAGCGGCATATTCCGGAAAATTCCACCTGGTCGGTCATAGGGATCGGCAAAGGTCATTTGCCCATGTCCATGATGGCCCTGATCATGGGAGGCCACATCCGCGTCGGCATGGAAGACAATATCTACTACTCCAAAGGTGTTTTGGCAAAAACCAACGCTCAGTTTGTAGAGCGCATTGTGCGGATTGCCGGGGAGTATGGGCGGGAAGTTGCGTCGCCTGATGAAGCGCGCCGGATATTGAAATTATCCTGATATTAAAAAAGTCAAGCAATGGATTCTTTTTAAATATTTTTTTTATCTGACAGGATCGACAGGACGAATTTTGTTTTTCAAGAATACCAGGGTAAAGTAAAAAGACTTCCGGCGACGGTGCTGCTCAGACATGGTTATGCATGCTTAGGGCTCACTCAAAAATAACTTCACATTTTGGACGCCGATCCATCCCGTCCCGCTGCGTTGCGGAAGCTCGAAATAGTCTTGATGTTCCTGTGCTTCCGCGCCTTGCGGGCCGGGCGCCTCAACTTCCAAAATTGTTAATTTATTTCTTCGTAAACCCTTAGGAGGAGAAATATATGGAAAATCGTGTTGAAACAGTAAAAGCAGCGGTTGTGCAAGCTGCGCCCGTTTTGTTCGATAAATCCTTGTCGATAGAAAAAGCTTGTCATCTGATTAAAGACGCTGGTGCAAACGGCAGCAAAGTGGTTCTTTTGCCGGAGGCATTTATACCCGGTTACCCAAGGGGATTCAGCTTCGGTATGGTTGTAGGCAGCAGAAGTGTTGAGGGACGTTGTTTGTGGAAAAGATACTGGGATAATGCAATGGAGCTTCCCGGCCGGGAAGCGGAGGCCCTGGGAAAGGCCGCCAATAAAGCGGGTGTCTATCTTGCCATCGGTGTAATAGAGCGGGACGGTGACTATAGCCGCGGAACATTATACTGCACATTGCTTTATTTTGATCCTAAGGGTAACTTAATGGGCAAACATAGAAAGCTAAAACCGACCGGTTCAGAGCGTTTGATCTGGGGTGAGGGCGATGGGAGCACAATGCCCGTTTTTTCAACCGGGATTGGAAATATCGGCGGTCTTATCTGTTGGGAAAACTATATGCCTCTTGCTCGCATGGCTATGTATGGAAAAGGTGTTGAAATTTATTGCGCACCAACCGCAGATCCACGTGACACATGGCAGGCAACGATGCAGCACATCGCTTGTGAGGGACGTTGTTTTGTGCTTGGTTGCAATCAATTTGTCACCAAGGAGATGTATCCATCTGATTTAGAAACCTTTGAAGAGCTGTCTGATCAACCTGATGTCATGTGTCGAGGGGGAAGCGTTATCGTTTCACCGTTTGGGGAAGTTATAGCCGGCCCCCTCTTTGATGAAGAGGGTATCCTGTATGCGGATTTAGACTTATCTGAAATAGCTAAGGCAAAGGTTGATTTTGATGTCGTCGGTCACTACGCAAGACCGGATATCTTCCAGCTTCATGTAAATAGTGAACCGCAGGTGCCTGTAATTTATGAGTCCAAGAAAAATTTATAACAGTGCCATGCCTGCGGACGCTCGTACCTTTATATAAGCGGTTAACACAACTTCATCAGGTGAGTTGATCAGGGCACCGTCAAAATTTATGCAGGCCTGTGGAAATTAGAATGTGTGAACGAATATCACCGGGAGAAAACCATGAAAATCTTATTTGCAGCGCCGGAAAATGCGTGGGGCGGGTTTTTAAACCTGATCCGATCCGAGCTTCCCGAGCATCAATTCGATGCAACGGGCGGGTTTTGCATCGATTCGCTCGAAGGATATGATGTGCTCATCCCGACCATGACCCGGATTACAAACGAGATGATTGAACAAAGCGACAGGCTCAAGCTGATTCAGCAATGCGGTTCCGGGCTCGAACTCGTCGACATTGCCGCGGCTAACGAGAAAGACATATGGGTGGCCAATGTCCCCACCGGCATTTCGGGCAACGCCGATTCGGTGGCCGAAATAGGCATTTATATGATAATCGGTCTTTCGAGAAACGTTAAAGCGATGGCCGAAAGCCTGGCTGCCAAAAAGATGGGGGTTCCCCAAGGCAGGGCCCTCTACGGTAGGACGGTCGGACTGGTCGGGTTAGGCGGCATCGGCCAGGCTTTGATCAAACGCCTGAAGACCTTTGATGTTGATCTGATCGGCATCAAACGGACAAACCCGCAGAAAGCCAGGGATGTCCGGGGACTGAACTGGGTGGGGACCCCCGATGAATTACCCCGTCTGTTGAAACAATCGGATTTCGTCATCTTGTGCCTGCCTGTTACGGCGGAGAGTACAAATCTGATCAACAAGCACACCTTGTCGCACATGAAAAACGATGCATTTCTGATCAATCTCTCTCGGGGCGGACTTGTGGATCATAAAGCCCTGGAGGATGCACTTGCTTCAGGGCAGATTGCCGGGGCTGGGCTGGATGCCTTCTGGAAAGAACCACCGGATCCGGATGATCCTATATTCAACTACAACGTGATGGCCACTCCCCATATTGCCGGGTCAACGGACAATGCCATGAAGGGTATTGTGGGTCAAGTAGCAGCCAATATTCGACGGGTAGCGGAGAAAAGGGAGCCGTTGCATCATGTCATGGGCCGGGGTATCGAAAGAAAATAGATATTCACCAACGATGGGGATCGCAACGATTTCGTTGAGCGGCTGACTGCTTTGGCAGAAGAAGACGCTAATGTAAGGGGATATTCCATGGGACCCGTTATTGACAATGATGAATACGCGGCTCGGCATAAAAAAGCCAGAAGGTTTATGGAAACAAAAAACTTAAGCGCGCTGTTTATTACTGAACCAACGAATCTTTTTTACTTTACGGGGGCCTCGTTTTTTGGAGAGATGTCATTTCCCAGACCCGCTGTTTTGATAATACCGCGCCAAAGGGAATCGATTCTGATTACACACGATTTTCATCTGCCGATTGACTGGGACGGTGATGTCCGCGAATATTCGAAAGTGGGGGAAGTACCTGTCGACATGGTCAAAAAAGCTTTTGGAGATACCGGATGCACAACCGGAAACGTGGGGGCTGAACTTGGCCGTGAACAAAGGCTGGGTATATCTTACAGGGATTTCTTAGGGATGCAGAACGCTCTGCCTGGAATTTCGTTTGTGGATGCCACTGATATATTCTGGCAGTTGAGGATGGTCAAGTCTGAAGCTGAAATTGAGATTCTCACAAGAGCTTGTAACATTCAGGATTCCATATTTAAACAAGCTTTTGAAGTTGTTGAAACTGGTATGACGACTCGCGAAATAGAAAAGCTATTTCAACGTGTGATCACCGAGAGTGCGGCCGGCCTTGGTTGGGTAATTGTCTGTATCGGTGACTTTGATCCTCGACAGGCAGCTGGAAGTTCACAGCCTGATCTCAGATTTAAGGCGAAAGACCTCTTGTGGGTGGACCTGGGCATCGTAATGTATGGTTACCACACGGATTACTGCAGGGCACTGGTCGTTGGGGGCCAGTCCCAGGCGCAGCGTAATAAGTGGGACAAGGTTCGAAAAGTTTTAGAGGCCGGCATGGATGCTACAAAGCCGGGTATTCCGGTTTCAGATCTTTACTGGGCTCAAGTGAACACCGCCGAGAAGTTAGATGTTGATATGGAGACCTGGACCGCCCGACGGTTTGGACACGGCAGCGGGCTTCATACGACGGAACCGCCTTACATCAGTCCGGATGATCATACCATTCTTATGCCCGGCATGATACTTCATATCGAACCAGGTTGCATTGAAAAAGATGGGATATATGTTCTGGAAGAGCAGGTCCTTGTCACAGACAGGGGTTGTAAAGTGCTTTCACATGCCCCTTGGGAATTGCAGTCATAAAAGTGAGGCCGTTTACTTATCCAACAGCTTCGCTAACTTCTTTGGGTGAAGCTATGTTCGCCATCGTGGGATAGGACATATAGAACACCTAAAATAGGAGCTGCCGGGATACTCGGGGAACATTTATCACCAATGCCCTTGATGCCAATGAGACCATGGGATTTGTTCAGAATAAAATTGTTGCTGTGGGATACCATGTCTAAGTACTTGAAACTATTGGTTCTACGAACCGGCTTTCCGTATCCCAGGGAAATAGTATCCAGGTGTCCTGGCTGACCTCGGTAATATACGTGTCGACCAGTGGACGGCCCTCCGGTTTGGCGTAGACGGTGGCAAAATGGGCTTTGGGTAGCATGGCCCTGACGATACCGGCCGTGCGGCCGGTGTCGACAAGATCGTCTATGAGGAGCCAGTCGTTGTCGTCGATATCGACTGATTTCAGAATCTTACTTTCACCCATTTCCTTAAAATCATAGCTGGAGATACAGACGGTATCCACCAGCCGTATTTCCAGTTCACGGGCGATAATTGAAGCGGGCACAAGTCCGCCTCTGGTGATGGCCACAATTCCTTTCCAGGTTTTCATATCCACCAGCCGCCAGGCCAGGGCTTTGCTATCCCGGTGGAGCTGCTCCCAGGAAATGGGGAAGGTCTTGGTGTATCGTTGGTGATCTTCGGTCATGTTAACAATTTCCTTTCGTTTATTTTTCTTCCCGCATGTAGGACTGAGCCAGTGCGCCGGGAGCCCCAACGCGTTTACTTAACGCTTCCCACCAGGTCAAAATGACTAAAACAATAATCGTGACCAGGTAAGGGAGCATGTTTAGGAATGAAGCCGGAATGGTGGTCCCGGATGCCTGCAGCCTGAACTGTACGGCATTGATGCCGCCAAAAATAATTGCCCCCCAGATGGCCCGGGCAGGATTCCACATGGAGAATATGACGAGTGCTATCACAATCCAACCCCTTCCTCCGGTAATATTTTCACTCCAGCCCGGAGTATAGGACAAAGAGAGATGAGCACCCCCAATGCCTACCAGCATTCCGCCGGTGATGGTATAAAGATAGCGGACTCTCCCGACGTTGATGCCCATGGCGTCAGCAGTTTGCGGATTTTCTCCCACAGCACGAAGATTCAATCCGTTTCGGGTTTTGTAAAGGTAATACCAGGAAAGCGGCAATAGTAAATAGACAATATAGGTGAGAATATCCAGGTTGAAAATCACCCCGACGACGGGAAGCCTGCTTAACAGCGGTATTGCCACGGGCTCAAATTTCGAGCCGACAAGTCCGACCAGATAGTTCGAGTTAGATGCCGGACCAAGTTTCTGCCCAAGAAAACTGGCCATACCCGATCCGAAAAGTGTAATGCACAGACCGCTGACGACCTGATTGGCACGCATGGTAATCGAGAGAAATGCGTGGACGGCGGCCAACATTCCTCCCACACTCATCGCTACCAGAATAGCCAAAAACAGGTTGTCGGTGTAATAGACGGTGGCAAAGGATGTCACCGCACTCATCAGCATCATGCCCTCAATTCCCAGATTGAGGATCCCTGAACGCTCGGTATATATCTCACCGATGGTTGCGAAGGTGAGAGAGGTCCCCGCACGCAGGGTTATTGCCAGAAGTGATGTTAACAGTGCAACCATGTTGCTATCTACTCAATGGAAGTTTCCGGATAATCCGGAAATCCGAAATAAAGATAATAGTTCACCGCAGAGACGCAAAGGACGCTGAGGATAAATTTTTTATTGCTTTCTGCCCTTCGTGTCCGCTAAAAACCCCAGCGGACACAAAGGACGGAAAGCAATAAGAACCATTTGAAAGGTGCCTTACTCATCTTATTCGTTCACTATCCTTGCGCTGCTGTTACGCATAACGGGCAGATTAAAATTCAGGACCAATACTGTTTGATTTTTTTCTTTGCGTTCTTTGCGTCTCTGCGGTGACAATGTTTTTTCGATATGGCGCATCTAGGCGCCTAAAGTGCCGGAGAGTCTGGAACGAATGAATCGTAGCCTGTATTCGGTAAAAAGGGAACCGGCCAGCATTGGGAAAAGAAGCATACCCTGGAGAACCAGTCCCATGGCAGCCGGCAGCCCCATCATCATCTGAACCTGATCACCGCCCACGAGAAGTGCGGCCATCAATACGGCTACTATTATGGCTGCAATGGGGTTGAGCTGCGCCAGCCAGGCTACAATGATAGCCGTATAGCCGTATCCTATGGAAAGTCCCTGCTGCAGCCTTCTCGAGATGCCGGTCACCTCACAGACCCCTGCAAGTCCGCTTAGTGCGCCGGCAAACAGCAGGGCGATCATAATATTCTTTGCAATGTTGATGCCCTGGCATTGGGCGGCAGCCGGATTATTCCCGATTATTTTGAGTTCGAAGCCCCACCTTGTTCTGTTGAGGACGAACCAGATCAGAACAGCCAGAACGAGCGCGAAAATCAGGCCCAGGTGAGCACGCCCTGCAATCCGCGGCAGCCACGCAAATTCCGGGAAAGAGGGTGTTCCTGGAAAACCATACCCTTTGGGATCGCGCCAGGGCCCGTAGTAAAGGTGCTTTGCAAAAAGAATGGCGACATAATTGAGCATCAGAGTCGTCAGGACTTCGTCGACTTTCAGACTGACTTTGAGAAACGCGGGAATTCCCGCCCACAGTGCGCCTGCCAGCATACCGAATATTATCGAGATCGGAAGTACCATCCAGGGAGATAAAAAAGGGGACCAGAACAATACGACCCAGGTGGCAGCGATGCCGCCGAAAGTGAGCTGCCCCTCGGCGCCGATATTCCAGAATTTCAGCCGGAAGGCGATTAAAACCCCCAAACCGGTGAGCATCAAAGGGATGGCCTTGACCAGTGTTTCCGTAAAATTCGGCCAGGAGCCGAAAGCACCCTTAAACATGGCGGCAAACGTCACGAAAGGATTGGTTTTAAATATCGTCAGCAAAATAGCCGTCAGCAAGAGCGAAATAAAAAAGGAGGCCAGGGGAACCAGCAACACGGCTTTGCGTGACAGCGTTTTTCTTTTTTCAAAGACAATGCGCATCAGTTAATTCCGGTTGAGCTAAAAAGCGCTCAACGTAAGTTGTAAGTTGTGTGTTGTCAGTTGCTGCGACATTCGGTATTCAATATCTCTCTATAACAACTAACAACAGGCCACTCACAACTAACGAATTGAGTTTTACTTAATTCACTCCCGCCATCATCATGCCAAGTTTTTCGGTGTCCGCTTCTTGGCAGGTAAGGATACCCATGATGCGGCCTTCATATAATACGGCAATTTGATCTGCAACGGTCATCAGTTCTTCCAGGTCTTCGGAAATCAGCAAAACAGCCTTGCCCAACTCGCTTTGCTCAATCATTTGGTTACGAACATATTCGGTAGCACCCACGTCCAGGCCCCTTGAGGGATAGGCTGCTATGAGCAGTTCACGGCAGGCATCGATTTCTCTTGCCAAAATTATTTTTTGAACATTGCCTCCGGAAAGAAATTTGGCGTGGGTATGCGGCGTAGGGGTATCAATACGGAAGGCGTCGATCATGCGACAACCCATTGCCAGAATTCTTTTAGGGTGCAAAATTCCCCTTTGCGTCAACGGCGCTTTTCGATAGCCTTTCATGGCAAGATTATCGGCAACACTCATGTCGCCGACGACCCCGCGCACGTTCCGGTCTGCCGGAATATGGCTGACCCCGCAGCAGATCATATCAAAGGGTGTCTTGTTGGTTCTGACCTCGCCATTGATGCGTATTCGGCCGCCGGTGGTTTTACGAAGTCCCGTTAAAACTTCGGCCAGTTGTTTCTGGCCATTGCCCGCCACCCCGGCGATGCCCAGGATCTCTCCCGATCGGATTTTGAACGAAACGCTCTTAAGGGCCGGGAGGCCCTTATCATCAACCGCCTGAATATCATTGAGCTCCAGGATGACCTCTCCCGGGTTGTGTTCCTTCTTTTCCAGGCTGAAAAGTACGTCTCTGCCCACCATCAGGCGCACGAGTTCCCGGGGGGTGGTCTCTTTGGTTTTTTTTACCGCCACCAGACGCCCTTTATGCAGCACGCGCACCCAGTCGGAAAATGTCACAACTTCTTCCATCTTATGGGTGATGAAAATGGCGGATTTGCCTTCGGCGGTCATCTGATGAATCACCCGGTTTAATCCCCTGGACTCCTGGGGGGTTAAGACCGCCGTGGGTTCGTCCAGTATAAGGATCTCGGCGCCGCGGTAGATAAGCTTTAAAATTTCAACTCTTTGCCGTTCTCCCACACCCAATTGCCAGATATAGCTCTGGGGGTCGACCTCAAGGTTGTACCTTTCCGAGAGGCGCTGTATCCGTTCACTGACATTATCCATGTCCGGGACAAGCGGCAGGTCCGACATCCCCAGGATGATATTCTCCGCTACGGTCATGGTATCCACCAGCATGAAGTTCTGATGGACCATGCCGATCCCCAGGAGCATGGCCTCACAAGGAGAGGTGATCTCTACCCGTTTGCCGCGGATAAAGATTTCGCCTTCGTCGGCCCGGTACAGTCCGGCCAGAACATTCATAAGGCTGCTCTTGCCCGCTCCGTTTTCTCCTAACAGGGCAAGGACTTCACCGGGATAGAGCTCCAAGTCGACCCGTTCATTGGCCACCACATTGGGAAATTTTTTGGTGATCCCTTTCATTTCGAGAAGGGGTGGGTTCATTAGATCGTACGCCCGTTTTTGGTTGTCGGTGGTCCGTGGTCAAAGAAATACTTCTTGTTGAAAATCCAGTTACTTATTTAACCGCATAGCTTGCAAAATTTTCAATTTCCAGTTTTACCAATGACACCTTTTACAAAGAAGTTCATATTGAGCATCTCGGGATCGCTCATTTTAGCGCCGGCGGGAACCACCTCCTTGCCGTTTTGATCCACAATGGGGCCCTGGAACACATCCCAGGCCCCGCTGATGATCGCTTGCCGTTTGGCGGCAACCAAATCTTTAACCTCCTGCGGCACCTTGGGACTAAATTCGGAAAGACGGACGATTCCCTCTTTCAATCCGCCCCAATACTGATGACTTTTCCAAGTCCCGTTTAAAGCGGCGTTTACGGTTTCCACGTAATAGGAACCCCAATTCCACACCGGGCTGACCAGAACGCTGTCGCCGACGAACCTGCGCATATCAGAGTCATACCCGATACTTGAAAATCCTCTTTCTTTGGCAGCTTTTTGCGGTTCGGTGGTGTCCTGATGCTGGGCAATGAGGTCCGCACCCGCGTCTATCAGCGCAACCGCCGCTTCACGCTCCTTGACCGGATCGAACCATGTGCTGGTCCACACAACCCTCACCTGAACATCGGGATTAACGGAACGTGCGCCCAGGGTAAAGGCATTGATACCCCGGATAACTTCGGGAATCGGAAACGCGGCGACATAGCCGATAATGTTGGACCGGGTCATTTTTCCGGCTACGATTCCGGAGAGATAGCGGGGCTGATACATACGGCCGAAGTAGGTGCTCATGTTCGGGGCCGTTTTGTAACCGGAACAGTGCTCAAAGTAGACATTGGGGAAATCCCGGGCTACTTCCACCATGGGGTCCATATAGCCGAATGAAGTGGCAAAGATCACCTTGTAGCCCTGCTGTGCATACTGACGAATAATCCGGGCTGCATCAGGACCTTAGGGCACACTTTCGATAATGGCGGTCTTTACCTTGTCGCCGAACTTTGCCTCCAGCATCTTGCGCCCGTTATCATGCTCATAGCTCCATCCCAGGTCTCCCACCGGACCGACATAGATGAAGGCGATTTTTTCAGATTTCGCGGCTTCGGCCTTAGCCGGTACCGGTCCGCCTGCAGTAAAAAGGACCCAGCTAAAAATACCCAAAACCACTAACATTGATAATGCTCTGTTTTTTCTCATTTTATCCTCCCTTTAGATATCGCTAAGTGGTTGATTGTTTGAATGGTTACGTAACTATCACATCCTATTTTTCAGTGCAAGTATCACCTGTAATAGATTTAAAAGTGAACTGAATTTTATTGACATATCAGTCTTTATATTTTACGCAGGTTGTTGGGAATGACGAAGGACGAATGCAAAATGACGAAGGATGGAATCGCTTCGCTCTGTCTGTTTATTAAAAATTATTCGTCGATGGCGGACCACGGCATTTGATAACCAATTATCTGTCCGGCGCAACAACTGAAAAGATCTATTCACCATCTTTAGAGGATTGGCTGTAAAATTGGATAATATTCTCAATCTGAAATGTCTTATTTGCGGGAAACGATACTGTCCCGACGAGGTCGACTATGTCTGCCCGGATCATGGGGACGAAGGGGTTCTTGACGTTCAGTACGACTATGATTTTATTGGGCGGCGGATCAGCAGGGAAACGCTTTTGCGTGCCAACGATCTTACGATCTGGCGCTACAAACCGATGCTGCCGGTCCGGCCGGATGCATCGGTTCCATCTCTGGCAGTGGGCTGGACACCCTTATATCCAGCGCCACGGCTGGCTTCAGAGCTGGGGCTGAAGACGGTCTGGGTCAAAGACGACGGCCTTCAGCCGACGGCATCTTTTAAAGACCGTGCCAGCGCCATCGCCGTGGTGAAAGCCATGGAAAGGGGAGCTCGGGTCATAACAACAGCCAGTACCGGAAATGCCGCGGCAGCCTTGAGCGGCCTGTGTGCCTGCGTGGGGCAGCCGAACGTGATTTTCGTACCGGAAACCGCCCCCCAAGCCAAAATTGCTCAACTGCTGGTCTTCGGCTCCCGGGTCATTCTGGTAAAGGGAACCTACGATGACGCCTTCGAGCTTTGCCTCAAAGCCGCTAAGACTTACGGCTGGTATAACCGCAACTCCGGCTATAACCCATATATGACCGAAGGCAAGAAGACCGCCGCCTATGAGATCTGCGAACAGCTCGAGTGGAAGGCGCCGGACAGCATCTTTGTCAGCGTAGGCGACGGCTGTATCATTGGAGGATTGCACAAGGGGTTAAAAGACTTGCTTGCACTGGGATGGATCGACAAAATGCCGAAGCTGATGGGTGTGCAGGCCGTGGGCAGCAGTTTTATGTATGCGGCCTGGAAGAACGGTGAAGATGTTCTCACCAAACCACCGGTTAGCGCCCAAACAGTCGCCGACAGCATCAGTGCCGGGCTGCCCCGGGACCGTATCAAGGCGCTGACCGCCGTAACGGAGACCGGCGGCGCCTACATCTGTCTTTCGGATGACGAGATTTTGACTGCGATTCCTGAATTGGCCCGCAGCACCGGGGTTTTTGCCGAACCTGCCGGTGCGGCCGCGTATGCCGGCCTGGTGAAAGCGGTGGATAAACGACTGGTTTCCACAGATGAGAAGATCATCGTGCTCAACACCGGCAATGGGCTGAAAGATGTAGCCGGCGCCATGCAGGCGGTGGCTCTTGTAGGAACCAAGCCGTTTCGGGTTATGCCGGATTTGGAAGCACTCAAAGGAGTTGTGGCGGGATGGGAGGAAGGCAAATGACGAATTTCGAAGGGAAGAGGTATAGATTCGATTTTTTTTTAGACCGGATTTACCGGATTGACTATATTTTTTTCACCTGCGGTGATAAGCCCTTCGGCCGAAGGCCGCTCTATCCTGACGATCCTGTCCGATTGTTTTTTAAAGATAAGAATCCATTCCTCCAATATTCCATTACTGGTTTTAAAGGAGACTGGCTGTGATCGATTTAACCGTTAATCCCCAAGCGCTCGAAAGGGCCGTGCAAAGGGCCCGGGAAAGAAATATCATTATTCCTACTTTCAAGCAGCAGCAAGACCCAAATCTGATTCCCGCTGCCGTTGTAGCCGGATTGAAAAATATCGGGCTGTGGGATATCGACCCCCTCAACCTGTTTCGCATTACCTGGCACAACGAGCCCGTTGTCCATGGTGGTGGCTTTGGCGGTGTTAATTTTATTGAATTTCCCCGGGCTCTGACCGGTATCGAGGCCCGGATTGTCGCCCCCATCGGCAAGTGGTTTCCCACCGGGGCACATAAAGTCGGCGCCGCCTTCGGTTGCCTGGTTCCCCGGCTGGTAACCGGTCAATTCGATCCCAGCACCCAGAAAGCCGTATGGCCGTCCACCGGCAACTATTGTCGGGGAGGCGCCTACGACTCCACGCTGCTGGGTTGCGCGTCCATTGCCATCCTGCCGGAAGGGATGAGTCGGGAACGATTTGACTGGTTGGCCTCAGTGGCGGGTGAAACCATCAAAACACCGGGCAGTGAAAGCAACGTCAAAGAGATATTCGACAAATGCTGGGAGTTGCGCAAATCCGGCCAGGATCTTGTCATTTTCAATCAATTCGATGAGTTCGGCAACTATCTGTGGCACCACGAGATCACCGGTCCGGCCATGGTCGAGGTGCTCGACGGCATCATGGGCCCCGAGGATAGCTTCCGGGGATTCATTTCGGCTACCGGGTCAGGCGGCACAATTGCCTGCGGGGATTTTCTCAAAAAGAAATTTCCCTTGAGCAAAATTGCTGCGAGCGAAGCGCTGCAGTGTCCGACTCTGCTGCAAAACGGATTCGGCGTCCACCGCATCGAGGGTATCGGCGACAAGCACGTGCCCTGGATTCACAACACCAAAAACACGGACATGGTTATCGCCGTGGACGACGAAACTCCTATGAACCTTATCCGGCTTTTCAACGAGTCAGCCGGTAAAAAGTACCTGGTGTCAAAAGGTGTTGCCGAATCGCTGGTCAATGAGCTGGATTTGCTGGGAATATCCAGCGTAGGCAACCTGGTCGGCGCGATCAAATTCGCCCGCTACTATGAATTGGGGGCGCATGATATCGTGCTCACCGTACTGACCGATTCCATGGAAATGTATGACAGCCGGCTGCGCGAGCTGACCTCAGAACGCGGCGAATTCAGCGAAAATGATGCCGCAGCGGTCTACGCCCGGCATCTCCAGGGGTTGACCATCGACAACATGGAAGAGCTCACCTACTACGGCCGCAAGCGCATTCACAACCTCAAATACTACACCTGGGTTGAGCAGCAGGGAAAGACCTATGATGAAATTCAGCAGCAGTGGTATGAGGATGACTACTGGGAGAACATCCCGGCCTGTGTGGATGAAATCGATGAGCTGATCAAGGAATTTAACGCCAGGACCGGATTGCTGGATGCGTAAGTGTTTACGGGTTCTGGGTTCTGGGTTCAAGGGTTCAGCCCGGCCGTCGGCCTGAAGAAAGATAAAAATAGCTTAAAACCAAATAAACTGGTAATTTAAAGTGCCCACTGCACCAGGCAATGCCAATTATTGAGCGTGGCCTAACCCCCGCCACGATTTGTTATTCATCCGGGTCGAGCTCCTTGCGCACACCGTCGGCATCACCGTCAGGATTGCCATAGTCATAATTGTTGGCTGAATCAAAGATATAGTCTCGGATTTCATCTTTGTCTTCTATGCCGTCACAGTCAGAGTCCTTGTGCGAGGTTTTTGTGAAAAAACGTTTGTTTTCATCGAAATCCATGATTCCATCATTATCCGAGTCAATCCAGATGTCGGCCTCATCTTCGCGCGCGTTGGGAGCGCCGGCCGGCCCCACCCAGGTCCCCGCGTCGAAGGCATTCCAACTTGCAAATGTCTCCCATCGCGGGCTTGAAAACCATTTCAGCGGATCCAGGATACGAACCCATTTTACGTTGGCATTGTCGACACGATAGCCGTTTATAACACGAACATGACCCAAACCGACTATCGGCAAAAGTGAGATTCGAGTCATAATCGGCCGATTATTATGCAACCAGGACTGCAACTGAGCAAAGGTCGGGCTGCTGTACAAAAAGCTTGGAGGTGCGCTAAGCGCCCATGACAGGGTAACAGTCTCCGCGCCCCCATCCGTTGAGCTGAAAGACATCCCAACGAAGTGAGCCAGATCTGCCTCGGGCATGCCGTCTCCTTCATTGGGGCTCTCCTCTTCGGTGTAATACGCGATGCGATCCTGAGAAAGGCTTTTACCGTAAGCGGAAACCATCATCGCAATAGCAGCTCGCGCACAATTGCCCAGGCCGTGATCAGGATTTATCAGGAGAGAAAGGGGGCTGGCAGGCGGGTGACCACCGTCCCAGTGTGTTGGCGACCAAGCGTGCCGATCTGAAGCACATCCATCCAGACACAGCAGATTCGTATCTTTTTTTTGAAACACCGGAACTATAGAGGATAGAATTTTTTCCTCCGGCACACTGTTATCCCCGGGCCTGATCTTTTGCATTATCTTGATGATGATCTTCTTTGTTTGGCTAAAGGCGCTTTCCCGCTGATCGTCATCAAAAATCTTGACCCGGTAATAGTAGATCCCTTCGGGCAAGACATCAGTTGGCCGGTACATCGGGACCTCCAGGATTTTATCCTCTATAATCGAGTCGAAGTCGGGATCTTTGGCGATTTGAAATCGAAATTTGCGGGCATGCTTGTTGGTAATCCATCCAACAACAACGTCCTCGCTGCGCACCACGGCTCCATCATGCGGGCTGAATAAAGCCGGGCGCGGGACGACGTTTTGCCTGCCGGGCTTGGCCTCATCCCTGAGGTAAAGGATCCAGTCTGTTAATCCGGTTGTTCGGCTACCCGGGTAAAGGCCGATGACATAGTCCGCTTGTCTTATGGCGCCCGGGTTGTAGTCGCCTGTTCCTTGCGCAATCTCTACAAACCAGCTGGGCCTCCAGATGCGGTTGCGCTCCGGAGTTTGGCTCTTTTTGGAACCTGGTGCGCCCCAGGAAACAAATCCTTTCAATTTATATTCTTTATCCACAGCTTTTCGGTAAACTGCAATCTGGCCGGGTTTGCCCTTCATTTTCTTCGTTAAATCCCACGGGGAGTGCACAACGGCTGTGCCCGCCTTATATCGATATTTATCTGATTTACCCTTGCCGTCAAGTTTCAGGATGACAAACCCCTTTGGCGGAACGCGATCCAGATTTTCCGGAAAAGAGTACCGGTATTCATCATTGATAACGATCATTAACGCCGAGGCATTCACCGGGACTGCGAGTGGATTGAAAAATTCAATCCACGCCGGTTCCCCTTCTTTTGGGAAAGGCGATATTTCCGTCATGAGGGGAACATATGGGTATCTATTGCCCGCCGCGGCCGGGTGGGAAAAACTCGACGCCAAGGCAATCAAAACCCAGGCAAGGAAAGTACGTGCTGTTATTGTCATCATTTTGAGTCTCCTTAAATTGCTGCCAATGGAGCTAAGGAGTCACTCAAGAATAATTTCACATTTTCATGCCATTAAAGTGTAATTCCATTGGGGGAATATTTCATGTCGATTGATTTTGAGTGACGCCATTTGTTTGTTAGAAATCTTTTTGCCTTTTTCATAATGCTTGGTT
>JAJRVC010000465.1 GCA_024277475.1 Deltaproteobacteria bacterium | reverse complement strand
ACAACAGCTATTGCGCCACTATTAGAAGTCGTTGTGAAGAAATTAAAAAAGGAGTTGACATAAATTTTATCAATTGATATTTTTTACAAAATTGTAGACAATAAAGCCTACATAAATGCATACATATTTATTAGATAAAGGTGAATATTGCCTGACAGCAAACAAAAGCTAAAACGGACCAACCGGGATCACGCCCTTTCCACCTTGCGGGAACGGATCGTTGAGGGCTACTACCCGCAGGGAGGAAAGTTAATAGAGCAAGACCTGGCAAAAGAGTTTAGCATGAGCCGGCCGATGTTAAGAGAAGTTCTGACCGAATTGGAAAGCCAGGGATTGGTCGAAAAGCACCGGAACAAAGGAACTATGGTTCGCAGAATCGACTCTCGTTCTCTATTAGAGATAATGGAAATTCGAGAAGTCCTTGAGGGATTGGCGGCACGGCTGTCCGCTCAAAAGAGCAAACCCGGTGATTGGCGAGACATTCAGAACCAGTTCGGCGAACCGTTTGAGAAAATAGTCAAGAATTTGGACTTTGAGAAATATCTGGATCTGATCAGCATTTTTCGAGATCGCATGGTGGCGGCGGCTCAGAGTGAGGAGCTTTCCAAATTAATAAATTCCCAATATGCTAAAATACGGGTTGTTCAACGAAGAATTATTATTTTGCCGGGTCGGATACAGGATGCCATAAAAGAACATCGCGATGTGCTTAACGCCATTCTGGAAGGTGATCCGGAAAAGGCCGAAAAAATGAAAAGAATAAATATGAAAAAAGCCCGTGATTGCCTTGAAAAATATAAAACATGGGTTCTCTGATAAATAGTGGATCGAAATGATGATGTGGCCGCAAAAAGGCACAAAAAACACAAAAATTAATTTTATACTTAATAATTTCAGTAGGTTTTAAGATCAAATGCAAGAATTTTGACTTTTTGCGAGATTGTCAAATGATGGTTTTTTCAAATTTTAGTCGGTTCCAATGAATATTGAGATCAGTATTTGTAAGGAGGAGATAGGATGAGTTTTGATGCAATAATGAAGAAATTCCATACCAAACGCCGGGCAGCTCTATCCATGGGGGGTGATAAAAAACTGGCAAAGTACAAATTGGCGGGCAAACTCAATGCCCGGGAGCGTGTTGACTACCTGCTGGATGACGGTACCTGGCAGGAAATTGGCCTTTTCGCTTACTCTGATCTGCCGGACGTTGCCGATCGTGCACCGTGTGATGGTAAAGTAGCAGGCTTTGGTAAAGTTAATGGCCGGCCCATAGGGGTGGTATGCAACGATTTGACCGTCATGGGTGCTTCCAGCGGTAATATAAATGGAAAGAAAATCGGTTATATCAAACGCATGGCCGACAAACGCGGTATACCGGTAGTATTTCTGAGCGAGGCTGGTGGGGCGCGCATGCCCGACTATATGGGTGCTCGCCGCATGGTGGCCATGGCGCAGAACCCAACTCAGTACCAGCGTTTCCGTGTAGCTCCGTGGGCCTCTTGTCTTCTGGGGCCGTGTTACGGCAGCCCGACCTGGTATTCAAGTATGTCTGATTTCGTGGTCATGAAAAAAGGAGCGATAATGGCAGTGTCCAGCCCTAAGGTTACCATTTTTGCTACCGGTGAGGACACCCCTGAAGAGGAATTGGGCGGCTGGCGCATCCATTCGGAGATAACCGGTCTCATTGATAGGGTCGCCGAGTCAGATGAGGAGTGCATGGACATAGCCAAAGAGTTTCTGTCATATCTCCCGACAAACGCTGCCAAGCTTCCGCCAAGGGTTGCCGTTCCACCCAATTCCGATGAAGAGATGGACAATATTCTCAAATATTTACCAGAGAACCCAAGACGGACATACGACATGCGAAACATTATTAAGTGCATCGTTGACGGTAGCCGGTTGTTCGAACTTAAAAAGCATTTCGGGCGTGCGGTTGTGACCAGCCTGGCCAGGATTAACGGCAATTCCGTGGGGATTGTAGCCAACAACACGATGTTCCAGGCAGGGGCATTAGACGCTGATGCCTGTGAGAAGATTACCAGTTTTTTGGTCATGTGCGATTCCTACAACATTCCGATCATTATGTTAGTTGATACGCCGGGCTTTATGATCGGTAAAAAAGGCGAACGCCGTAAGGTCACCGGCAAAATTATTAACTTCATGAATGCATTGACCCTTGTGACCGTACCCAAAATAACCATCATCATACGCAAGACTTATGGCCAAGCCTTTATCAACATGGGGGGCGGTCGTAATTCCGACACAATTGCGGCCTGGCCGACAGCTGAAATTAGCTTCATGAATCCTGAGACCGGAGTCAATGTGGTTTACAATCTAAAAAAAGAGGATGATCCGGAGAAATTTGCTGAAAA
This sequence comes from Deltaproteobacteria bacterium, assembly GCA_024277475.1. The sequence continues at coordinate 8,711 of JAJRVC010000465.1, read as the reverse complement.
AATGAAGATTATGGATCTGGACACCGAACCGTGGGGTGCGGCTGGTATTTTTAATATCAATGACATTGTCGAGCCGGCAAAAACCCGTGAGTGGTTAATCAATATGCTGGAATATCATTACGACTACCAGACGGATGGTGTTGGTGAACACCTTATGCATTGCTGGCCTACGTCTTTTTAATTGCGCGACCAAAGAAAACCCGGTCCTGAAAAAATGCTGAACCTGAACGGGTTAGAAGATCTTTGAGGAAAGCAACATGAACACCAAAAGCAAACCCGTGGCGAATATCGGGGAACTTCGTTCCGTACAGGAAGCACGCTTCGAACGTCAGATGGATATCGTCTTCGAGGCACATCCATACTATATTGAATTGTTTAAAAAAATAGGTTTGACCAGGGCAGACATCAAAGGACTTGATGACCTCAAAAAACTGCCTCTGACATACAAAGAAGATTGGATTGCACGGCCGGATGACTTCCGCTTGGACATGAACCGGATATCCTGGGCGACCAGAGAGGATCGAACTCCCTGGGAAATTATCTTCACAACGGGCTCTACTTCGAGTCCCACACCATTTTATGATACGTCCTACGATCACTACGCCCGAATTTCGCAGCTCAAACGGACTGCTGAAATTGCCGGTATTACCCAGGATGACACAGTCATAAACCTTTTCCCTTTGACCTCTGTCCCCCACCAGGGATATCTCAGCGCACTATACGGAAGCCAGTCCGTGGGCGCCAAGCTCATTTCAGGATACGGTGGTAGCTATGATGGCGGATTCGACCTGATCCGGCGATCTGCCGAGGCCATCAAAATGATCGAAAAAAATCGTGTCTCCGTATTGTGGGGAATCGGTTTCTTTACACGGCGGTTAATCATGGTGGCCCAGGAGATGGGCTGCGATTTTTCCTCAGTCCGCCTGGTAATGCCCATGGGTGAGGGCTGTCCGGCTGGTATGCGAGATGACATACGCCAAAGGATGGCGGATTTAGGAGCCGGGGATATAAAGGTCCTTAACGGTTATGGCTTTACCGAGATGCATGGCCCCAGTATGGAGTGCAAGGAGTTGAAGGGATTTCATCTGGCCAAACCGGCACGCTATTTTTTTGAATTCCTGGATCCCGAGTCACTGGAGCCATTGCCTGCGGGCGAGCCCGGGCTCGTTGTAATGACCCATCTGGATCGGCGTGGGACTTGCCTGCTTAGGTATGTTGTCGGAGACATTTGCCGGCTGAGTTACGCGGCATGCCCCGAATGCGGCGGTTGGGAACCCCGCTTTGATTTAATTCCATATCGTACCGGCGGTATTGTCAAGGTCAAGGGGACTTTGATTAATGTATCCGCTTTGTACGAAATTCTGAGCAGCATTGACGGGATTGAAGAATATGAAATTGTTGTTCAAAAGACGGATTTATCGGATCCCTTTTCCGAGGATGTGCTGTTAGTCCGAGTGGCCTGTGAGGAAACTCAACAGACGGGCCTAATCGAGACAGTACCCGAAGCAGTCCGCAGATCTCAGGAAGTGACCCCCACGCTGGAGTTTGTGCCACTTGATCATTATGCCGGAATTTTAAAAGATTACAAATTTAAACGCTTCAGGGATGAACGTGAGTGTAAAAATTAAACTAACGGCGGCTGATCTGACCGCTGGAGAGAAGATAAAGAGCGATGATTAGGTGATAAAAACCCATAAATGAAAAGGAGATCTATCATGGCAAGGGAAAAACAGTTCATTCAATTAGCCGTTTTGGTAGTTACCATCATTTTTTTTAGTGTAGCGAATCCATCGTTAGCCGCAGATAAAATTCTATGCGGGTCCACAGCCACCACGTCGAGCCATTATGTATACACTGTTTCAGCGGGAAAGGCCATCAATACACTGAGCGGCGACAAGGTCAACGTAACCGTAGTGGCCACCGGGGGCGCAGTCGATAACCTGGAGCGGATCAACCGGGGTCAGCTCAATATGGGTATTGGCACCTGGGCTACTTTTTATCAGGCATATAACGGTATCGGCAAATATAAGGGCAAGGCCAGACCAAAAATGCGAGCGTTGTGGCTTTATTCATCCAACACCCAGAACTATGTTGTCCGGGCGGATAGCGGTGTAAAAAACCTGGCAGACTTGACGGGCAAGAAGTTCAACCCCGGCCTGCGAGGGTCGGCCACCGAACAACTGGTTCAGCAGCTGCTGGAAACCATTGGCGTTAAGCCTGATTACTTCCGAGCCAGTTTGTCTGATGCGGTGGCGGCGGTTAAGGACAACCGCATTGCCGGTTACGTAAAAGCCGGTGCAGGCCTGGATCTGGACGGATCGACCAAGGAGTTGAAGGCCTTCACTAAGATCAGGCTGCTGAACTGGTCTTCGGACAATGCAGCTAAAGTCCAGAAAGCCATGCCTTTCGTCAGCTTTGTGGACGTCCCCGAGGGCACCATCCCCGGGCTGCCCGCCTATACCACAGTCGTCCAGGCCATTGGAGTCATCTGCTATGACGACAGCCTCACCAACGACCAGGCCTATTACATCGTTAAGGCGATCTGCGAGGGCAAGAAATACCAAGAGGCGGCTTATCCGGCCATAAAGGGATTCGACATTCCCAAGATGACGATGGAACTGACCAAGATACCCCTTCACCCCGGGGCCATTCGTTACTATAAGGAAATCGGAGTTAAAATACCTGCGCATTTGATACCTCCTGAGGCGCGATAACCTCGACCTGACTGCCCTGGTCTCTTAAAGGACGGGGCAGTCATGCATTCGTTTCCGATACCATAAATTTTCATGCGCGTTTTATAAAAACGGAAGATCATATGAGCGCTGATAGCCACGCAAATTTATCTTCAGAACAGACGAACCCTTTTTGGCGATGGGTGATTAGCCTGGTTTGCATTTTGTTCACCCTCTTTCAGATTTACACTGCCGGATTCGGGCAATATCCCAGTATGATTCAGAGGTCAATTCACGCCGCCTTTTGTCTGGTTTTATGCTTTTTGATCTTACCGGCTTTCAGGGGCAAACCAAGGGGACGACCAAGTATACCCAACATTTTATTGGCCTTGGTTTCAGCAATTTTATGTATTTACATCGTTTTCAGCTACGACAGACTGATGGAAAGCATCGGTCTGGAAGCCATGCCCCGTGAATTGGTCATGGGCGGGGTACTTATCCTGCTGGTACTCGAAGCAGCACGAAGGGCCACTGGTATAACACTACCTCTCTTGGCCTCTGCGACCATGGGATATGCCCTTTTAGGTGGTAACATACCTGGTAATTGGGGCCATGCCGGTTTTAGCTACCAGTATGTCATCGAATACCTGTATCTTGGGCCGGAGGGGTTGTGGGGTGTTCTGACGGGCATTTCGGCTACCCTGGTAGCGGCTTTTATCATTTTCGGCGCTATCTTGCTTACCACCGGAGGCGCTGATAGTTTTATGAAAATTGCTTTGTTGCTCGGCGGCCGCTCATATGGTGGTGCAGCAAAGGTCGCCACCGTAGCCAGTGGCCTGTTCGGGATGCTTTCGGGTGCCGCGATTGCCAATGTGGCCACAACCGGCAATTTCACCATCCCTATGATGAAACGATTGGGCTACAGAGATGAATTCGCTGGTGGAGTGGAAGCCACGGCCTCTTCGGGTGGACAAATAACGCCGCCGATCATGGGTGCCGGTGCCTTTATTATGAGTGAGTTAATCGGTCAGCCATATTTAAAGATCGCCTTGGCAGCAACTGTACCGGCTTTCCTGTTTTATACCTGTGTCTGGATCAGTATCGATCTCGAGGCCCGTAAAACCGGTTTAAAACGCGTACCGCCGGAAGATATTCCCACAGTCCGTTCGGTGATAAATTTTCGCTCCAGCGGTCCCCTGGTGTTGACTATCGGTGTGCTTCTGACGAGTATGTTAATGGGTCATACTCCTACCAAAGCCGCCTTTTTCGGTATTATGACTAACCTGGGTTTGTTTATGTTCACCGGGTCTTACTCAAAAAAGCAATTTTTAGAAAGATGCAAGGTTCTTCTCGCAGGTGTGGAGCAGGCCGGGAAAGGCATGGTAACGGTGGTTACCCTATTGATCTGTGCGCAGATCGTCATCTCCATGGTTTCATTGACCGGACTGGGCATCAAACTGAGTGAACTAATCATCGGGGCCAGTGCGAACAGCGTGTTTCTGGCCTTGGTCCTGGCCGCCGTCGTCAGTCTCATTATGGGCATGGGTATTCCGACAACCGCAGCTTATGTTTTGGCCGCTTCGGTTGTGGGGCCCGCCCTTAACATGATGGGAGTCAATCTTCTGTCAGCCCATATGTTTATTTTTTACTGCGCTATCCTCTCCGGGCTCACTCCGCCGGTTTGTACGGCTGTCTTTGCAGCTGCAACGATCGCCCAGGCCAACTGGCTAAAAGTGGCTGGTGTATCCATTCGATTGGCGATAATGAAATATATCATTCCCTTTTTCTTTATATATCGCCCCTCCATTTTGTTTCTTGGAAATTGGTTCAACATCATTGAAACCATAATTGTTACCTGGATCTCAGCATACCTTTTTGCCATCGGTACCGTCGGCTATTATCGGTTGCCTGTCACCGTGTTTCTTCGAGTGGTAATTATAGCAGTGGCCTTGATATTAATAATTCCAGGTGTGGCAAGCGATCTGATCGGGGTGCTTTTCATTGGGAGCCTGATAATCTGGCAGCGAATCCAAAGTAATCGTTTAAGCATTTCAGCAATTGATTCAAGAGCAGATCGGCAGTAGTCGTCTTACCTTAGGGTTTACGAAGAAATAAATTCACAATTTTGGAAGTTGAGGCCCCCGGCCCGCAAGGCACGGAAGCACAGGAACATCAAGCATATTTCGAGCTTCCGCAACGCAGCGGGACGGGATGGATCGGCGTCCAAAATGTGAAGTTATTTTTGAGTGAGCCCTTAGTGCCCATCCACGAAGCCTATTTTATCCATGGGCACTGGCGTAAGTTTCCAATTCAGAAATGAGCAATTTTTTCTCTGGGCAAGGCCGCACAAGGGTTTACGTTGAGACGTACTTTTCGGACTTCGCAGACGTAAACCCGCGGAGAACGCCGCTCAGAGGAAAAAGGGCCATTTATGGATGGAAACTACTTAATAAGGCAGACCCAATCCGGACAAGTTTTAAAAATAGTTTCTAAAATAATCCAATGCTGGATGCTCGATATTTGCCGTTTTTTGGGTTGATTGTGGTTTTTTCCGCTTTTAGCCAGGGGTTCATGGGCTTGGGATTCGGCATCATTGCGATTGCCGGTGTCGGATTTACACCCTGGGACCTTGAGCGGGCAACCGTTGTTATCAATTTGCTCCTGGTTGTGCTCAATTGCACCATCATTTTTGCAGGTCGTAAAGACTTTCGGATCAACTGGAAGCTGGTTGGTGTCATTTTAGCAGGCGAGATTGGCGGTGTGCCCCTTGGCTATTGGTTCATCTTGACCTTTGGCAACAAGCCTGCCTTCAGACTGCTTTTGGGTGTGGTATTGATTGTATTTGCAGTCAACCAATTGCTTCGACCTGTTTTCAAAAAGCCGTTGCACCTGGGCTATGGGGTTGTCGCCGGTGTTTTGGGCGGTTTTTTAGCAGGCGGTTTTACGGCTCCGGGACCGCCTTTTGCCTTGTTTATCTATTCACAGCATAAAAATACAGCCGATGCCAAAGGAACACTCCAGGTAGTTTTCCTGGCGGCAACCCTTTGGCGTCTGTTTAGTATTTTTGTTTTTGGCAGAAGTATTACACTGGAAATTTTTCGGATTGCGACCATAAATTTCCCGCTGGTTGTTGTATTCGCCGTCCTCGGTCATTTGGTTACCCATCGAATTTCAAACCGCATGTATGTGACAATTGTATTTTCTTTTATTGGCTTATCGGGACTGATGAATATTATCAAAAGTCTGACAATGTGACGACTCGGTTTTGCAAAGCCGCAAATTCTAATAAACCCCTTTTGTCAACCTGGCAGGGTTGGGAAAATATTATTGTAAAAATTTTCTATTGCGGAACCTAATAAAACAACAAGCCGGCTATAGGGACTTTTTAAATAGTATGTCCGCGTCTCCCCATCTTTAACCTCTCTATTGAAAAATTCTTCTAAATTTTAAAAAAATAATTGACAAACAATATTGTATTACTTTATGTATTTAATATTGTATTAGTTAAGGTATACATAATTGTTTTTTTTAAAAGAGAGGTTTTTGTGAAAACAAAAAAAACAAATCGGAATAACAGATTGGATATACTATCTATTTTAAAGGAGCGCATTACTGACCGCGATATCCCACCGGGAGCTAAATTAATAGAGGAAGATTTATCACGCGAATTTAATGTGAGTAGGTCTGTGGTCCGAGGGGTACTCGCCGATCTTGAGACACAAGGACTGGTTGAGAAACAGCCCCACAGGGGAACAATTGTTTCTAGAATCGATCTGAATTCTTTGTTTGAAATTCTGGAGATACGAGAAGTCCTTGAGGGGTTATCGGCTCGTTTGGCGGCCCAAAAGACCACCGCCAAGGATTGGAAGAACCTTGCAACAAAATTTGGGGAACCAGCTGATCATATGATCAGAAACAGACGTTACGAAGACTATCTGGAGTTAATTACCGAGCTTCGCAAACGTACAGTTGCCGCTGCTCAAAGTAGCGAACTGTCCAAATTAATTGATTCCATCTATGTAAAAATTCGAATTGTTCAACGACGTATTATAATTCTCCCCGGGCGGATTGAGCAGGGTGTCAAAGAGCATCGCAAGGTTATCGAGGCCCTCATGGCTGGTGATCCTATCCGGGCTGAAGAAATGAAAAGATCCAACCTGCGCAGTGCCCTGGAATATCTCAAAAAATACGAAAAATGGGTTCTTTGAACACGGGTCAACAGAAAATCAGTTGCGGGATAATTGTTCTGTTTTAATCATCGAATTTAACAATGAGTAAGTGAAAAAGGGAGGTCGTACAAATGAGTTGGGAACCAGAAGTAGAAGAACTCAATCTGCGTCGCAAAAAAAGCCTTTCACTTGGAGGCAAGGAGCGGGTGGAACGTCATCACCGGCAGGGTAAGCTAACAATTAGGGAGAGGATCCCAAAATTGCTTGATAGCGGATCTTTTCAGGAGGTCGGACAACTGGCAGGGTCTGCCACCTGGGAAGACGGCAAGTTCAAAGATATTGTCCCTGCCCCTTATGTCATGGGCATGGGCAAAATTGATGGGCGCTGGGTGGCCGTCGGCGGAGAGGATTTCACGGTACGCGGCGGATCCAGCGCCGGCCTTGCGCGCCGAAAAGGGGGACAGGGTGGATTTGTAGAGGATATGGCCCGGGAGTTCCGGATTCCGATGATCAACCTGATTGATGGGACCGGGGCCAATGTCGCATCGGCTATAAAATCCAAATTTAAACGCCTTCCGGCCAAAGATGGTTATGAGCGCGGTATGCAGCTGCTGGGGATGGTGCCGGTCGTGTCGGCAGTGCTGGGAGCTACTGCCGGTGGGCCGGCCGGACGCGCTGTCATGTCTCATTTTTCCGTTATGGTGCGGGGCACGTCCCAGCTTTTTGCAGCCGGCCCTCCGGTGGTCGAACGAGCACTAAGCGAGGACATCAATAAGGAAGAGTTAGGTGGGGCCCATATTGCAGTGGACACTGCCGGTTCCATTGACAACGCTGCCGATTCCGAGGAAGAGGCCCTGGCCCAGATCAAGCGTTTTTTGAGCTACATGCCCCAAAATGTCTGGGAAATGCCGCCTTACAAGGCAACCGGTGACCCCCCAGATCGCCGGGAAGAAGAACTGCTGTCCATTGTTCCCCGCAACCGGATGAAACCTTACGATATGCGGCGGATCATAGAACTGGTCTTTGATCGCCACAGCTTTTTCGAAATCCAGCCAACGTTCGGCCCCGCTGCCATCACCGGCTTAGCAAGACTAAATGGCTACCCTGTCGGCATCGTGGCCAACAATCCCAAGGTCAATGCGGGTGCTCCGGATGCAAAGGATTCCGACAAAATGGGGCATTTTTGTGAAGTATGTGACCAATTTCATATCCCCTTGATCTTTTTGGTGGATGTACCCGGATTCATGATCGGTCCCAAGGCTGAAGCCATGGGCACCCTGCGGGCCGGTATGCGGGCCATGTACATCGGGATGCAGGCCACCGTTCCCCGGCTTACCGTCATCATCCATAAGTGTTACGGTATGGCCGGCGCGTTGAATTATGTCAACAACCGATTGTGCTACCGAATTGCATGGCCTTCTGCTGAGTTCGGGTCCATACCAATTGAGGGAGGGGTTGCAGCTTCCTTCAAACGCGAAATCGAGGCCAGTGATGATCCTGATAAGCGCAGGGAGGAAATCGAGACGGAAATTCGAACATATGAGTCTCCTTTCCGCACCGCAGAAGCTTTTGCCCTTGAGGATATCATTGATCCACGAGAGACCCGGTTGCGCTTGTGCAATTTCATCGAGGCAGCTCAGAACTATCTTAAAACCGAGCTGGGGCCCACGCAGAAAAATGGTGTCAGGCCATAGATATTGCCCGTCCACGAAGCCTTTTTTATCCATGAGCACTGGCGTAAGTTTCCAATTCAGAAATGAGCAATTTTTTCTCTGAGCAAGGCCGCACAAGGGTTTACGTTGAGACGTACTTTTCGTACTTCGCAGACGTAAACCCGCGGAGAACGCCGCTCAGAGGAAAAAGGGCCATT
>JAJRVC010000464.1 GCA_024277475.1 Deltaproteobacteria bacterium | reverse complement strand
TCAACAACTAAATATATATTCAGGCACTACATTGGCCTTCCGGCCTATCGCGATCAATAATATCAGTAGGTTATAACCGTGATAACGCTGTTTTTAGGCTTTTTGGGGAAAAATTTGTCGAACTTGGGTTGAGTTTGATGATAATAGAGCTTTTCCGGTATTAACGTGTTGATCAATTTCATACCATTCACTTTTAATCGAATTTCAATAATATTTCATAAAAAAATAAGATATATTTTTTTATTGACAAATTAATATATTATTAATAGATCATTAATAAATAACAGACAAATTAGATGCCGTCACTTCGCAATGCTTTCGAAATGGAGATTTTGTGACAGTAAAACGAGACGAGGCATACCTCAAATTCCGAGAGGCGATTTTCAACCGAACTTTCAAACCCGGCCAGTTTTTAACCCAGACGGAAATTGTCAAGGAGCTGGACGTATCCCTGGGGCCTTTGCGAGATGCCATGAAGCAACTGGAATGGGAGGAATTGGTTCTTGTTATTCCTCAAAGGGGTATTCAGGTTACACTGCCCAACATCAAGGACATTAAAGAGGCCTTCCAATTGCGCATTATTCTTGAAAAAGAGGCTGTGCGATGTTTCACCAAGAATCCCTCACAAGCCATCCTTGATAAATTGGAATCCACCACCTGTCAACTTATGGCAAAGCGCACTAAGCCATCCAAGGCAAATAGTAATTTGAGCAGCGCTCTTGATGTTGACTATACCCTTCATGCGACATTAATAAATGAAATGAAAAACAATTTACTCAGAAACTTTTACCAGGTTATTTTCGATAAAGTTAGACTCGCGTGGCTGGCCACCAGTTATAGCCAGGAAATTGTACAGCCGGTTATGGAAGAGCATATTGAGGTTATTGAGGCCATCAAAAGCGGAGATCCTGGGCTATCAGCGCAAACCATGGAAAACCATTTGAATCAATCATTACGGCGGATCATGGGTGTCTAAGGTGGGCAATTAACCCCATAAACGAAAGGATTCGAAATGAGACTGAAAGATAAGGTTGCCATTGTGACCGGATCCGGTGCGGGTATCGGCAAGAGCATTGCCGAAATATTTGCCAAAGAGGGTGCACTGGTTGTTGCTGCATCTAGAAGAGCAGTTAACGGTCAGCCTGTTGTGGAGGGTATAAATAATGCTGGAGGTAACGCAACCTTCATTCAATGCGATATCTCAAAATTAGAAGATGTCCGGAGATTGATCACGGATGCACTGGAGAATTTCGGAAGAATTGATGTATTGGTCAACAATGCCGGTGTAAATTTTGCGAAGCCTTTCGAGCAAACTGAACCGGAAGACTGGGATCGGGTGGTTAACACCGATTTGCGGGGAACCTATTTGTGCAGTCGATTTGCCATACCCCATATGCTGGAAAAGGGCGGGGGGTCCATTGTCAATATCGCCACGGTGCACACCCTTGCCTGCCTGCCGGGAGCCGCCCCGTATGATGCGGCAAAATGGGGCATGATCGGACTGACCAAGGCCCTATCCGTGGAATTCGCTTCCCGCAACATTAGGGTAAATGCCCTCTCACCCGGGCTTATCGGCACCCAAATATGGCAGGACATCCAGAAGGCGGCTCCGGACCTGGAACGATGCCTGGAATACTGGAAATCCAATATTCCCATGGGACGAGTCGGTAAACCTGAAGAAATAGCCCATGCCGCAGTGTACCTCGCCAGTGATGAAGCCAGTTATATTACCGGCAGCAATCTCATAGTGGACGGTGGTATGACGAGCCAACTCATTAGCCAGGCGCCCTATGATTCTCAGGCACTCGAAGGGGACAATAGATAAGGTTTATAGTAAACTTGGCCTACTGGTTTTTTAGGCCATTTTTTAAAGTTCAATACACCGCCTCTTGACGATTAGTAGTATTACATGATCGACGACCTTGCGGTTGAGGTTAACATGGGAGAAACCACACTAATAAAGGCAGAGAATATTTCAAAAAGGTTTCCTGGTACATTAGCGCTGAACAGTGTGAATTTTGAACTGAAAAAGGGTGAAATACACGCATTGTGCGGCGAGAATGGTGCGGGTAAATCCACCCTGATGCTGATTTTGTCCGGCGTTTACCAACCGGACGCCGGAAAACTATTTATTGATGGGGAAAAGATATTTTTTAGCGACCCGCATCATGCCCAGCAATTAGGTATCAGCACGGTTTTCCAGGAGCTTGCCCTTTCGCCCAAGATGAGTGTGGCTGAGAATGTTTTCACCAATTCCCAGCCATCCGGTCCGCTAGGATGGATCAGGTTTGATCAAATGCACCGCGAAACTAAAGATGCACTCGATGCTTTCGGTGTCAACATTGACCCACAATCGCCCTTGTTTACTCACTGCGTGGCCGTCCAGCAAATCGTCGAGATCACACGGGCAGTTCAACGCAATGCCAGAGTACTTATTCTGGATGAACCGACTTCAGCCATCGGCGAACGCGAACGCGAACAACTCATGAGGGTCGTGCGGATGCTAAGAGATAAAGGTGTCGGTATCATCATGGTCAGCCATAAGCTTGATGAGGTTTTCGCTCTCTCAGATCGGATTACCATACTCAAAGACGGAAGGCTTGTCGGCACCGTGAAAACTGCCGACACCAGCCAGGACGAGGTGGTTCGAATGATGGTCGGCCGGGAGTTAGACCACCTCTTTCCTGCCGGATCGGCAACCGAGCCAAAGCCCTTGCTGGAAATCAAAAATTTTTCGGGCGCCGGTTTCTCAAACGTCAATATGATTTTCCGCAGTGGTGAAATCCTGGGCCTGTTTGGGTTGACCGGGTCCGGTCGCACAGAATTGGCCCGTGTGATTTTCGGTGCATTAAAAGCCACTTCCGGCCAGCTTTTTCTGGATGGACGTCCTTATAACTTTGCAACTACTCGGCAGGCCATGCTGGCAGGAATTGCGTATATTACCGAAGATCGAAAACTGGACGGTCTATTCACAGAGATGTCCGTATGTCGCAATATCGGCGCCGTCTGCCTCAAAGCTCTAAGCGGATACTTTTTTATGAATCGCTCCAAAGAAAAACGTCTGGCTCGGGAATCTGTCGACTCCCTCAACATAAAAGCCAACTCCATCAGACAGCTTGTCTCCGGTTTAAGTGGCGGAAATCAGCAGAAAGTACTTTTTGCCAAATGGTTGGCACGTCGTCCACGGATGCTGATTGCCGATGAGCCTACGCGCGGCATAGATATCGGGGCTAAAGCCGAAGTGCACAGTCTTCTTCGCAGGTTGGCAGATAATGGGACTGCGGTGACTATGATCAGTTCCGAGTTGCCTGAAATATTAGGAATGTGCGATCGCATCGCGGTCATGCGTGAAGGACGTCTGATCACAATTTTTAAGGGAAATGAGGCGACGGAAGAGCGTATCGGTGCGGCCGCTTTAGGCGCTGCCTAAAATGTGCGAAACGGTTAGGAAAAAAATAGGAATGCTCTCTTAAAATTCATAAGGAAGTCACATGGTAGAAAATATTCGTAAACCGGTTGAAATGATTAAAAATGTTTTGAGAGTCAGAGAAATGGTCATGGTCATTTTGATACTGTTGGCGGGAGTGCTCATGAGTATTATTTCTCCCTACTTTTTGAGTTGGACCAACTTTGTAGCCATTTCCAGGGGGTTCGCCATGGAGGGCCTGGTTGTCGTCGGCATGTCGATTCTGCTTATTTCCGGCTCGTTCGACTTATCGGTGGGATCGATCATGGCCCTGGCCGGAATTGTAGCTGCCTGGCTGATGGTTAAAGCCGGTGCGTATCAGATTGTGGCGGTTCTTGGCGGGGTGGGCGTTGGAGGAATGGCCGGTCTGGTTAACGGACTTATCGTATCGAAGATCAAAGTCAATCCGTTGATAGCTACTTTAGGGATGATGTCGGTAGCAAGAGGTATATGCCTTGGCTTTACAGAGGGGCGCCCGGTTATTAATGTGCCGCTGGATTTTGCCTGGTACGGCCAGGGCAGCCTTGCCGGTTTTCCAGTGCCTTTTTTAATCATGCTTACCATCGTCGTAATTGTTGATCTAACGCTGAGGCATAGCCGTCCCTTGAGACAGCTCTATTATGTCGGGGGCAATGATGCGGCAGCTCGTTTGTCAGGCATCAATGTCGATCGTGTCATTTTGTTGGGTTTTATCGCTTCGGGCTGTTTTGCGGCCCTGGCAGGGATACTGTCTATGGCTAGACTGCAAAGCGGTATTCCGACAGCGTTTGCAGGTGTGGAGCTGAGGATAATCGCTGCCTGTGTAATCGGCGGCATGAGTTTGTCCGGCGGCGAAGGCAGCGTTACCGGGGCCCTGCTTGGCCTTGTATTCATGGCTCTGGTTTCGAACGCCATGACACTGTTCGGTGTATCCATATATTGGGAGGGCGTTATCACCGGGAGTATCCTTATTATAGCGGTAAGCATAGACATGATTTCACGTTACCGTCTGCGTCAAGGCTGAGAATTCAAACAGCTTGAATAGGGTGGCATCACGTATTTCCAGATGCCGTAGTCAAAGGACCACTCAAACATTAAAAGGAAAGGAGAGAGGTATGTCGGAAAAAAAAGACAAGCAGGAAAGAGGGTTATCCAGGCGTCAATTCGTGGGAGCTGCTGCTGCTGGATTAGGTGCGGCCGGATGGGCTCTGAGCATGGGAACGAGGGTCGCTCACGCCGCAAAAAAAGAAACCTATGTCTGGTTGTGTGCGGTTACTTCGGTAGCATTTTGGATTGATGGTCGTAAGGGACTGGAATCGGCCGGAAAGGCTCTGGGCGTTAAAACTGAATTCCTGGGACCGGCTGAGTACGATGCAGCTCAGCAAGTAAGGATACTGGAGGAGTTGATTGTCAAGAGACCCGCCGGCATCATGATATTTCCTGCCGACCAGCACGCCCTCTTGGACCCGATGAAAAGAGCAATGAAAGCCGGCATTCCGGTTGTATGCGTTAACTCTGACGTGGCGGATAAATCGGCTCGTTACGGGTTCATCGGACCGGATAACAAAGGTATCGGTCGGGCTGGTGGCGAAATCGCCGCCAAATTACTCAATGGTAAAGGTAAGGTTGCAATAATGACCGTTCCGGGTATTGAGGTTCACGAAAGCCGGACGGCTGGCTACAAGGCGGCTTTTGCCAAATATTCCGGAATAAAAATAGTCGATATTGTAAACGACAAATCCGATCCGGCTTACGGTGTTACGGTTGCAAACGGTCTTATTCAGGCCAATCCTGATCTTGATATGATTGTCGGCACAGATGCCACAGCCGGTGCTGCCATTGCACGCGCCCTGAAAGAGACAGGCAAAGCCGGCAAAATAAAGGTTGTCGCGATGGACCGGGATGATGACATGTTGACCTACGTAAAAGACGGCACCATCAGTGCGACTCTGGCCCAAAGAAGTACACTGGAAGAGTGGCTGGCAACACATTACCTCTATTGGCTCAACCACAATACGGTTCCGGCTTTTGAGGACTGGCGCAAGGTTGATGCCCCGCAGATACCGCCTTATACTGACGTTGGCGTAACTATTGTCACGAAAGACAATGTGGATCACTATTTCCACAAATAAAAAGACAGGAGATTACCAAAGATAGAGGTCCGGAGCCCGTGGGTTGGTGAAACGGTTCCCCTTGCTTCCGGACCTTTTGCTTGATGTTTGTTGCTGTTGAACACGATTCTGAGTATGCCTATGAATACCCAAAAATTATTACATAAATATAGACCTGAGACCTTATTCAGTCTGTCCGGACAGACTGCCATGGTGATCGGTGTCGGAGGTCTTGGCCAAGAAGCCGCCATTGGCCTGTCCGCTGCGGGATCCTGCTTGGCGGTGGCAGACCTCGATTACGAACGCGCCGAATCTGTTGCTAAAAAAATCAGGCTGGCCGGCGGCAGTGCGAGAGCCTATGCTGTTGATGTCACCCAAAAAGAATCCGTCACGAAGCTGGTCGATAGCGTCATCCAAGATTTAGGTCGTATCAACGTAGCAGTCATTGCTTTCGGAATAACCTATCGCGGTCTTCCTGAGGAATTCGATGAATCCAACTGGAAAAAAATAATCGATGTGAACCTTAACGGCTGTTTTTTTTGTTGTCAGGCAATTGGCTGTCACATGTTGAGCCGGGGAGGGGGGAGCCTTATTCTTTTCTCCTCGATTGCCGGACAGGTCGGCCTTAGAAATTCTCCAGCCTACGCTGCCTCTAAAGGGGGGGTCGATCAAATCACAAGAACATTTGCCATTCAATGGGCAGACAGGCATGTGAGGGTTAATGCCATCGCGCCCTCGTATTTCGAAACGAATATGGTCGACATAAACAACAATGATCCTGAACTTGCCGAGCTTTTCAGAAAGCGACTGGAACTAGTTCCAATGGCTCGAATGGGTCACCCGTCGGAACTGATTGGCGCTATCATTTTTTTAGCGTCACCGGCGGCCAGTATGATAACCGGCGTCATTCTTCCTGTTGATGGAGGCTATTTGGCCCAGTAATGAGAAAGGGGGCTCCTCCGATGATTTTGGTTCGTTCTTAGTACGAAATTATTTCAATCGCAGGTCAGAAGATTATTAATCGACCTCCATTTCTATTTGGATTGGGACTGGTTGCAAATAAGCGTTGTAGGTAGGTAATTTAAAAATACCTGGGCAGGCATCGATCCGAATAGTCGGCCGGGATTGTTGCACCTGCGGTGCCGTTCGCAATAAACCGGGGATTGGCAGAATCGATGTGCGCAAATTATCAAAAAAAGACAGATATATGATTTTGACCTTATCAGGAGAGAACCATGGTACAGAACTCGGAACTGGTAATTGATTCCAGATCTTTGCTGGGAGAAGGCGCTCTTTGGGATTACAAACGCAAAAGGCTGCTGTGGGTCGATATCGAAAAGCACCTGCTGTATTTTTATGACCCAGTTGCCGATAAATTGAGATCAATAGATATGGGGCAGCGTATAGGAACGGTAGTTCCTAAACGAGATGGCGCGTTGCTGGTGGCTCTTGAAAAAAGTGTGGCCGTGATGGATCCTGATACGGAAACGCTGGAAACCGTTCTCAGGGTTGAAAATGACTTGCCGCATAATCGGTTTAATGACGGTAAATGCGATCCAGCCGGGAGGTTTTGGGTCGGGACGATGGCGATGGATATGAACGTGGGAAATGCCAGCCTGTACCGCATTGATCCGGATTATAGAATTAAGCGAATGTTGAAAGGGATTACCATATCCAATGGGATTGCGTGGAGCTTGGACCATACCCGATTATACTATATTGACACACCTGCACGTAAGGTTGAGTGCTTCGACTATGACAATGACACGGGTGATATCGGTAACCGGAGGACCCTCTTCGAAGTACCGAAAGCGATGGGCTATCCCGATGGCATGACGATCGATTCTGAAGGTCAGCTGTGGATTGCCATGTTTGGAGGTGCGGCCGTGTCCCGCTGGAATCCTAATGAGGGGCGCTTAATTGCATCTTACCCGATTCCTGCCAATAACGTGACGTCCTGCGCATTTGGCGGAGAAGCATTTGACGAACTTTACGTCACGACAGCCAGAATTCAAATGACTGATGAAGAATTTAACAGATATCCGCAGGCCGGCGGAGTTTTTCGGTTGAAGCCGGGCGTCAGCGGGTTGCCGTGTTATGAGTTCAAAAATTGAGTCTTTTTTATATCACTAAAAGAATCATTACAATTCCACCAATCCGGACCACCGTTGCTAAAAAATGAAGAAAGCAGCTTGCAGACAAAATTATTAGATTCATTTGCCCTCCGATTCAATATAAAAATTTAAGAAAAGAGGCAGAGGTTTTCGGTATTACCCCCGCCTCCTCTTTTACTGCCAAGTTTTCCATGCATTACTTGGATTTCTTGGGCTTCTTTTTGTCGCTTGTGGTTTGAGGACTGGCTTGCTTTTGTCCCATACACCCACACCCACAATTGCCTTTTTTGTCTGCCATTTTTCATCACCTCCTTTCTGTGTTTTGAGATTCCTATATTTGATTTTTTGAAAGAGAATTTCTGAGATTTGATTAAGTATATTAGCAATCACTAAAATTATTAGGTAAAAAAATATGACTATTTGTTTTTAAATTCTAATTCTTCAATCCTATCACGAACAGTTTTAAGCTCAGTTTCCATTTCTTTTTTATATTTTTTAAGGGATTCCAAGCTTGAATCGGATAGCTCTTTTTCTCTGAATTTCCCAGTTCCTTGGCAACCACAGGTGCAAATTTCTGTCAACAGTTCTCGACAATCATTCAAAGTTCTTTCATCTATTGAGTAGGGTATCCAATACCCATTTCGTTCACTCCGTACAAACCCGGCCTGCTTTAATATTTTTAAATGTTGTGACACGGCAGCAGGAGTGACACCAATCAATTCTGAAATCTTTTTGGCACCAAGTGGCCCCTCTGATTTTAAAAGATTGATTATTTTAACCCGTGTTTCAACGGCTAATGCCTTAAACATTTCGGTAGGTTCTAATTTCACTGATTTCTCTCTTAATATAATTAAGTATATAAGTTATTACTAAAATAATTCAATATAAAAAGTTTGTCAAGTATTTTTTTAATTGATTTTGAATCCTACCTATTTTGTTATTTCCAGTTTGTCCGGGCTGAGACCTCTAATTACTAAGGACAATCCGTCGATCCAAACTTTGCGACCAAGGTTGCTAAATTGATGCCCATTGCATTTTCAGCATATAAGACCATGTCTGAGCCATCGATATCTCCATCAAAATCGATATCGGCTTCGCAGGCGTACGAGGCGTAAATTATTTCCTCGGAAAAACCGCTTTCGCCAAACTCGTTATAAGCGGTTACGGCAATATAATAGGATTTCAGGTCATCGAGGTCGACAAGCGTATATTGGGGTTCAGAACCAACATCTATTTTAGCGGAGTAATTTCCGCTTTCGATACCATAGTAAACATAGTAGCCCGTTACCGGAACCTGGTCGTTGTGATCCCACGCCAGTGTTACCTCGGCGGAAAAGGAAAGTCCGGCAAACATGGTTGAGGATAGGATTGCTAGGATCAGTTGCAAAAACAGAGGAAATAAACTCTGGCGAGATAAACAGACAGAAAGGCGGGTTTTGCGTCTCACCATCATCTGAAATATTATTTTGCAGTTCATCGAAATTTGGCATCCCTTCTTCCAGGATTGTATTTTTCAATTCAAAGAAGAAGATAGGATCCGCAATTAATATTCCAGATGTTTAACCAATTGAATTATCAATAATTTATGAAATTTTCATCTCTTACAATATCTTTCGATGATACAAAAGTAAACGTCCGCTGTTACTATTTATATACACGTACTGATATAAAGGAACCTATGTAGGCGCCATCGCTAAAAGGAATTCTTTCGATTTTAAAAGAGACGGAGCGAAATGACATCAATAAATATTCAATTTGTAATCTTAAACTCAGGCTTGTCCGGGTTATCGCTTCAAACCTAAAAGCCCCCGCACTTCATCCAGCCGCGTTTTTCCAACTGCATATTTCATATATTCTATCACCAGGGCCGATTCCATTTCGTCTTTCGACATCCGGGCCCAGTGGTTTTTGTTTTTGAATAGAAATGAGGGCAGTTTTTTGGCATGTCCTTTACCGCCATTGTACCTGTTTTGCAAGATGCCGGAATATATCTTCATTTTGGATTTCAGGGTGTCTTCGGAAAATCCCCTGATCCGAGAAAAAACGCCGGTCATCGATTCCACTGATGGCAGTGATGGGTATTCCAAAATCTCTTTCATCGGTTTTGCAAAGCGTTTCAGCCCGCTGTAAATATGTTTCCTTCGCACCATGTTGATGCCGGACCAGCCGGCCCGGAGCCATTTAAACACGGCGCAGCGAACCCTGGTTGCGGCCGGGTCAACCTCATCGTAGATATTGATACCGCTGGACTCATACATATATGATTTAACCCATCCCAGAGCGGGGAGGGTAAGTCCGGGCTTGCCGGAATAAAAATAGTCCCAGTCATCGTCCGTACCCAGTATATACCCTTTTTTGCCGACGGTGGAGGCATCCACTTGCCTGGAAACGGTAACCATGATGTTGCGCCGGCGGTACTTAAAAAGAAGTACGGTTTGGTGCATGTTGTACGCATAATAAGCGCCCGAGTGGGTGTCCGGTGTAATTTCCATATATTGAAAACCCTTGATAACCACCGGAGAATCGAGTCGATCCAGGTAGCGCCCGATAGGAGGCGGTGATTGCCGCTTCTTCCGTTCATCCAGCCAGTGGAGCAGCCGCACCGAAGAAGGCGCAGTCGCTATATAGGGAATGTCGGGATTAAATGAATAGGCCACGATATTCTTAAGTTTTTTATGAATATCAAATTCATAATAGGCTGAAGGAGCATCGAGAACACTGTCTGCATAATACAGCGCAGTATCCTTTCCGGGTTGGTTGATGAAATCCAGTACCGCGGCAACCTTTTCAGGATCAAAAGCGACTGCCTTAGCGGGATCGGCAAGGTCGAGGAAATGATGGAGTCCGTCGGAAAGGGCTAGTGGGATTTTAACCTCCTCGAGGCTTTCATCTGCCGGCGATTCGACCGGTAAAAAAAGGCACATTGCCCCGATCACGGCAATTACGATAAATATTCCATAGCGAATCATTTGTATCCTTCTATAATAGGTTGAGCGGTTCAGAGCTCAGCGTTCCGGGTTGAAAAAGTGTACGCAGCCTATATTGCAAACATGGTCCTTCAGCTTACAAAAATAGCTGTGCCTCCCTAACTCAATTCATAAGCCACCCCGACCTGTCGGGATGAGAATTTAAAAGGTTCTACCGTTACCGCGAGGGCATGCTTGACGGGTGCAAATCTGATCGATGCCGGCGGCTTATGAATTGATATAAATCAGC
>JAJRVC010000463.1 GCA_024277475.1 Deltaproteobacteria bacterium | reverse complement strand
CGCTGGTTTTTTATCGGGCTGTACAACCGGGTGGATTCCGACATTGACGAAATTTTTGCCGAGGCTACTCCCCTGGATTATGAAACGGTAGGCCTCACCACAACCTATCTGCTTGCGCGCAACCTCCGCTTTATGGCCGAGTACAACTACGATCTGCAACGAGAGAAGAATCGCCTTACGGTGGGTTTTGTCAGTGCATTCTGAGGCTAACGACTGAATTTCAACAACCTGATGTTCACCCTCTCCGGAGTTGCCGGAGAGGGTGATTTTCAACTCTCGTTCAAAGCTCCCGATTGGAACGCTCCTTTTCTTCTCGTTCCCGGCTCCGGCCTGGAACGAGAGTAAATAAGCGGGTGATTTTTTCTCCCGTACCGAAACCCCACTTCGGCGCGCTATCGGGTATCACGGCGGAGTTTCTCTACCCAAAAGCACACTTATGTTTGCCACAACAGCGGAAAGACAACCGCAATCACAGCCACCTGCCGATCTCCACGCCCAGGTTAAATCCGAACAGGGAAATCGCCAGGTGCTCCCCCAAAACACCCAAATGCGACAACACGCTTGCAAATCCGAATCCGTGAAAAGGCCGAACCCGAATACGATTATCCAAATTCTTTGTTTAAAAATCGGGAAGATGATATCCAGCGCTTCCACAACAATTGATATGGCAATGTTAGATTCCACTAACCGGGAAAGCAATTCCAATATTCCCAGGGCCGCCAGGCTGAGGATAATGCTGTGGGCAATGGTAAAGAGTGAGATAATATTGATAACGTAAATCAACGCAGGCCTGAAGCCGGCTATCGGCTCCCAGCGCCCTCCCCGGCGATACATAACTGCGGGAAGGATCAGGGCCTAAGAAAAGAAGATAGTCGACTCCGAGCCAGATATGCATCACCCGGTCTTCCTTACGCCTGTAAGTTCCCGGAGTAAGGAGGTGAGCAATGATATTGACTTTTTTAAGACGCTGCCGGACACTTTATCCGCTGCTGCAGTTGCAGACGGAGCAGTGATAAAGTGTTCGACAAGAAATTCCCAGGCAAGTTTTTAATTCTGCGATAATTATGAAAGGTAAAAAAGCGGGAGATAATCACTTTCCTGTTTCCGGGAAAACAGCAAAGCATACTCAGAGCCGGATCTTCGTTTCACCTTAACCGGGTCGTCCATCAGGTTGCAAATCCGGTTGAGAACGCCGATGTATCCGGATACGGTTTTCCCGGGAAATCCGGAACAATGTTTTATTTTCTATGACAGGTCAGGCATAAAGCGCTGTTATCATTCGATTTTAACAGCGACAGCGTCCTGGTCACTATCGGGCCATGCATATTATGGCACCCTGTACATCCCTGGGTATTTCGGGAAACGTGTACATCGTGGCAGGAAGTGCATTCTAACTTGCCGCCATCCAGCATATCCTCCGCAATAGTACCGCCCAGCCCGGACAGGGTTGTGGTGGGATCATACAATCCGCCATCGATAGAGGCCAAATTTGCATCATAGGTTATCGAGACGGGATGATGCTTCTGGAGGTCTGTGCCGATCAACCCGACGCCAATAAAGCGGGTTCCACCGCTATTGCCGCCAAAGTTATCAATAGCAACCGTGCCGTCATGGCAAGAAAGACACAACTTCGTCTTCCCTGCTGGCTGGCCTGGGGTTGCATCAAACGTTGAACTTGTATAAACTTGAAAAACCGCCGTGGTGTTTTCATGGTTCCACAAGGGCGAATCCTGTATTTCCAGGTTCGCATTGTGAGGAGTATGGCACGGACGGCAAATCTCATTTCCGCTCCATGATGATCCGCTGAAATCATGGTGGCTCAGGCGAATATCTCCCAGGAGCTGAGAACAGGTAAAAATTGCTACGAAATTCACAAGAATGAACAAAGGTATCAAGCGGTTCATAGACTCCCTTTCATTTTTTATACAAAAGAAAAGAATTGGCAACGAGTAAATCAATGCCCTATGTCACTTTAAGAAATAATTTGTTTTAAACGATAAGTTTCAAAGAGCTATTTATTGTGACAGGTGAAACAGAGTGAGCTATACATGTTTGTTTTGACCAGCAAATTTTTCTGCCCACTCAACCCATGCACATCATGGCACGAGACACATTGCATTTTTTTATTACGAAGCAAATCATCCTGGATTGTATTTCCCAATCCGGAAAGCGCCGTTCCCGGGTTAAATAATTTGCCGTCGACTAACGCTAACTCTTCATCATAAACAAATGAAATAGGGTGATCGTCGCTTAAATCGGCTTTTAAACTGGGAGCATCGGCTTTGATAGAGGACGGCTTGGTTCCTTTATCCTCAGCAACTGATCCATCATGACAACTCAGGCAAAACTTGGACACACCATCCGGCTGTCCTAAATAGGCGTCCATCGTCGGACTGTCATAAATAGTGTACTGGGTCTTAAACAGCAATTCTTTTTCTGCCATTTGGTCTAGCACCTCGTGACATATTCGACAGGGACTCCCTTGAGCATTCCACTTTCTATCTGTAAATTTATGAATTTTTTTCTTCTTTGGCAAGGCAAATACAAGAGTTGTTATCAAAAAATAAATGATGATATTGAACCGGTAAACGCGCAGCATGTTAATCTTTACCTTCCCTGGTAAAAAAATCTCAACAAGCCTTTTACCATGTTTCCCAATACTCAGAAAATTGCCCATAGGCAAAAAAGCAATTTTGCTTCGTATTCTTGTTTTATCATCGTATCGATTTTTCATGATCTAAAGTCGATTTTATGATTTTTCTTTCAAAGTATCGTGATTCGAATTTACGACCTCCCCGGTCTATCCGTCAACCTGATTTCCGTAAAGAATTAAGTCTCCTTCTTTTATGATTCATAACGCATTTATCTACCTTTCAGTCTACACATAAATATTATCGAATACTATCGCTATTCATTCTTATATGATTTTTCTTCATGACAGCCGGGAAGACAAGAACCGCCATCCTCTGTCCGTGTGTACCGAACAGGCATAGCCCACTTGCCAAAAGGAACCGTGGTAGTGATAAGGTGATCCTGTTCCGAACCATGAACACTATGGCAATTAATGCATGTACGACCTTTTTCTCTGTTGACATGTAAATAATGCAAATTCTGGTCCCCATTTCGAAAACCGGTAACATCTCCACCTGGGGATTCAATCAACTCGCTATCGTGACAATCAAAACAGACCCCGAAAGAATCCACCGATGCATGAACATAATTCCCTTCCGGAAACGTGCCGGTCAACAAAAAAGGATAGGATGAATTATGCGGGAAGTGGCAAGTTAAACACCCATCTTCTGCAACCGGCTCATGAGACGACCTGGCGTTTACCACAAGCTCTCTTATGTTTTTTATTGTGCGCTCTCCTATAATCTTTATGGTGCGTCCATCCTCCTCAATTTCTCTATCATGGCAGCTATAGCAGAGTTGATATTCCTCTTTAAGCATCAAGCTGGAATATTCCGTTGCATGAGGCGAGTGGCAATTCAGGCAAGCCTTTTTATCAGTCGCCGGTGCATGAACCACTTTTGCTTCTTCCAAATCGCTCTGGATATCATCATGGCAGTCATAGCAAAGCAAGGGCGGTTTGTTCACCAGCAACTTTTTCTGCTTTGCGCCGTGGGGTAAATGGCAATCCAAACATCCGTCTTCAAATGGAGAGTGAACGGCGGCCATCTGGCTTTGGGTCTCCTGGTCCTGGTGACAACTGTAGCACAATTCCGGGGTAGCCTTTTTCAGCAATTTGGCAAATTCGGATTGGTGCGGATTATGACATTCGGTGCACTTCCCTTCCTTGAGCGCCCCATGTTTTACCTTGGTTTCCCACATTTCCGAGTCATGACAGGTTTCGCACAAATTTACCTGCGGCCACTCTTCGAGCATAAATTCATTGGGAGAAGCATGAGGGGAATGGCACTCTGTACAGTCGCCCTCATCCACCGGGTCGTGCACATATTTTTGGGTATTCTTCTCATCATGGCAATCGTAGCAAAGTTCCGGTAGGGGCGAACTCAGTTCAAATTCTTTGCCGTCCGCCTCGGGGTGATTTTCTCCGTCGCCATCATGACAGGTGTCGCAACCGTCTTCCACCGCCGGGTGCACCACCTCATGATCGATGAGACCGGCATGACAATTGGCCGAGCTGCAACCCGACTCATCCTGGGCATACACTCCCAACGGCATTCCGAACAGGAGCAGAACCAGGGCTATTTTAAAATTTTTTTTCATCATCGGCTTTACCGGAACATTCTTTCTAAACGAAAATAAATGCCATCGAAATCATTTTGCTCATTAATGAAAGTACGACGATACAGTTGAACGCCGGCAATGAATTCCAGTTGCCGGTAACTCGCCCGAAACTCGCCTTTAAAATTAAATAAGTCTAAATCCAATCCCCTCCCCTCTTGCACCCGATATCCGCTTTCCAGGGTAATTCGCATCTCTCTTTTAAGGTACCAGGCCAGCCTTCCCGAAGCATCCCAGAATTTCTGCTCCTCATTATCATCAATCAGGAAAAAGTCCCGTTTACTGCCGGTTACCAGGAAATTCAGTTTATTTCCAAAAGTATGATTCAGGGTGGCATAATACCGGTCGGATTCATAAGGGACAATATTGCTCTGGAACTCATCGCGTTCGTAGCCGCCGGAGAGTACTCCCAGGTCTACTTTCACCCCATAAACTTTCTGGGTTATAAATTTCAGAAAATCGGTGCGGAAAGCCTGGATATTTTGGTATTCCTGCTCAAATTCCCGATAATAGCCTTCAATGAAGCGGCCCAACAAGAACAGGTTTCCCCCCCGTGTTTTGGAAATTTGATCAAATCGATACGCGCCTTGCTCCAGGACAATGTAATCGATGAAGACATTCTGATTATTTTCGATTTGTCCGCCGGGAAGCCGCTGGATTTCTACAAAACTGCCTCGCTGGATGAGAATATAATCGAAGTTCTCCTGGTAGATAATCGTTCCGGTTTGATCGGTTACCACAATGGAATTGATATCTACAAAAGGGTAGTCCAGCAGTACCGTTTTGGTATCATCGAGACGATGCTCTTCGTCCACAATGGTAACCTGGGTCGGCTGGGCATCGCGGTCCTGTTGGCGAAATTCATAGCCGTAGTTCAGTTGCAGGCGACCGGTAGGAATTTTTTTGCTGTACTTAAGTTTTATTCCGGCGGTATTATACAATTCGGAAAATTCCCGTTGAGAAGTCTTGGACCACTCATGGAAGAGAAGGGTTTCCAGGCTTAGAAAAAGCTTGTGGCGCACCTGGCTGCTGGCATTGGTTTTATCGTTCTTGAAACCGTTCTGACGAAATCTGAGCACCTGAAAGCTTCCATTTACATCAAAATTGTGCGGTAAATCAACCCCCAGGTTTTCCGTGACACTGATTCGCTCGAAAGAATTGCTCCCGGTTTGCTTATAATAATTGGCTGTAGTCATTAAATGGCTCTGTTGCTTTCCTCCGAAGGGAATGTTACTCCGGAAAGAAGCGATTTTACTTTTGTTGCGCACCTCGTCGACCTGGGTATACTCACGACGAAAATCCTCACTGGATAACCGAAGCTGGTGGTCATCCCCTTTGTCCGAAAATGATTTGGATAACTCAACCTCCCAGACTTCATTTCTATTGCGAAAGGTCCGCTGAGTGGCCAATTCTTCCTGTCGCCAATCACTATTCCGGTAAGAAAGTTTGGCGGGTAATACCGGCCATTTCAACGAGATATGCCCGCCCCTCGCATAGCTGAAAGTTTCAATATTGCTCACTAATTCACGGTTTACGAAACTATGAGCATAGCTGTTAAATACGCCCAGGGTTAGCGGTCGCCGCTTGAAGAAGCTTCCCTGAAGCCGGTAGCTTTCCGCAGTACGCACCTCAGACCGGTCGGGTATCACCAGGAATTTCTCCTCTTTACGGGCAGGGCGATATTGCGCATCTAAATTCAGGCTGAAGAAATTCGGGTGCCACAAAAATCCCCGGGAACTAAAATTAATATTTCCGGAGAAATCGCGCAGAAAAGGAGACTCGGTTGCGCCATTTTGAAGAACCACGTTTTGGTTTCGTTGCAAAGCTTCTACTGCCAGTTTTAGCGACAAAGACTGGTGATGCCAAATCCCCATAGAGAAACGGCTCTCCTGCCCGAGCACAACTCCGGATGCGCTCCAGACGACGGCAACCATAATAATCTTCGCCACTTTGGTATAACACAACGATGGTATGTTTCTCAACATCTGCACAGCCTAATTTGCCGTTAAAATAGGAATCGATCATCGCCGCCATGAGGATCATGGCAATCAGTGCAGTTGTCGCCTGGTTCCAAATCCTCATGTTCTTCGTTTTGGAATACTAATTTCGACTCATGACAATAGAGACAGATTTGCTGACCTGACCTGGTTAACAATTTTTCATTCTTTGACATGTGGGGATTATGACACGCCGTACAATTCCCGGAGGCAACAGGGCCATGCATGACCGCATATTGGGCGCTAAACCCGGTATGACAAGTAAAACATAGTTGGGGCATAGGTTCTTTTAAACGGTTTGTGCTCCGGGATTGATCGTGGCACTCGGTACATTTTCTTTGCTGATAAGGTGGATGGAAATTATACTCGGACTCGCGATGAGCAAGCTTATCGCGCAATTGCTCGCGTTGAGCAATGAGGGTGCTATCGGTTAAAGTGGAGTCCGATAGCATCGCCTGCTCGCGGTCCGGGTCCGGCACGCCATCGAAAAATATTCCCAATATTTTATATCGAGCGCGCGGGGTGCAGGCAACTATAAATATCAAGAAAAGCAATAATCCCCAATGAAGAGGTTGCTTTTTGCAAATATTTTTCATCGAGACAATGAAAGGTCCTGCTTCGGTTCGACAAATCCATATACGCTAACTTTGTCCGGTCCGTATTGATTGGTTACAAACACCAAATACTTGAGGGTAAAGCTCCGGTCAACATATTTCTGGAACAGGTTTAGATGGTCATAATCAATAAACACCTGGGCAGGCAACCACATATAGCCCGGCCCTTTGTACTGCCCGCCAAAGAACATCAACAAGCGGTCATTTTTATCAAAAATCTGAATGTTCTCAAAACCGGCATCAATCACATACAAATTGGCATCCCGGTCAACCGCAATACCTTTGGGACGTACAAATTGCCCGATGGCCTTCCCATAACTTCCCAGGGAGCCGACAAATTTGCCCTCTAAGGTATATTTCTTGATTTTGAAATCGCCAAAGTCGGTAACATAGACCAGGCTATCGGTCACTTCCAAGTTGGTAGGGGAATATAGAAACTCCGGAGTCTGAAATTCCGCATCGGGAAACGAATAGAGCAATTCAAATGTATCTGCGCTGTAGACCTGCACTTTGTGGCCGGGCATATCGGTAAACCAAATTTTACCGTGTTTCACCGCTACATCTGTCGGTTTCATGTTCTGGGGATCGCCGATGGCGGCTAAGTAGTTCAGGTTCTCATCAAAAATAACTACCTGGCGACGCCCGGTATCGGTAACATATAAACGGCCCT
Source organism: Deltaproteobacteria bacterium (assembly GCA_024277475.1). Next base: position 15,221 of record JAJRVC010000463.1, on the reverse strand, counting down.
GCTCATCCGTGGCGCAATTGACCGGCTTTTTCAACAACCCCTTTCCCCCGGGTTGAAAATATTCAAATGTTTTTTTAACCAGGTCAATCACTTCCAACCCGGCAAAAATGGTGTCGCAGATATAAAGTTTACCTTTTCGCAGGGTAATTCCGTAGGGCTTAATAATTGTCTTACCTGCACTTTCCCCTTTGATAAACCTGGAAAAAGCAGACTGTTTACCTCCGACATCGCGAGAATTACTGATCCGGGTTAAGAATTGTATCCGGGCGGTATCCGGGGGCGCCGGGAATATAACAAGATCATTGGAAGAAGTTTGGGTGGAGCGGCTACCAGCGCATCCGAGCATCAATAGTGTGATAACGAAGAGGATTAAGTAATTTAATTTCATGACCAGACCTTCTCCCGTTCAATTTTTATTCCCTAAAATAAGGAGGGGCGAGAATTTCGCCCCTCCTGTCAGCCAAATATAAGGCGCCATGGCAACAAATACTACGACACTTTACAAAGCGCTTATTTGCTGTGGCAGGTTAAGCAGAGCGCACTGGTAGCATTGCTTTTAACCAACAAATTCGCCACACCGCTACCATTGTGGACATCATGGCAAGAGGCGCACTGCAATTTGCTGTTATAGAGCATATCCGCATCGATGGTGCCGCCCAGGCCGGAGTTCGTGGTGGTCGGATCAAACAAGCCGCCGTCGGTGGTCGCCAAGGTGGCGTCATAAGTAAAAGAAACCGGGTGGTCATTGGAAAGATCGGTTCCAAGCAGATCATCGCCGGTAATAAATTCATTACCGTTCGTTTGCCCGCCAAAGTTATCTACAGCAACGGTGCCGTCATGGCAGCTTAAGCAAAGCTTGGAGGCGCCATCCGGCTGGCCCATGGTTGCATCCAGGGTGGAAGAGTTATAAAGCGTAAACGTGGCTTGGGTAACTTCATGGTTCCACAAGGGCGCGTCGGCAACGGTTACATTCGCGTTGTGAGGGGTATGACAGACCACGCAGATCTCAGTAGTGTTATTCCAGTTCTCATTGGAAAAATCATGCGCAGAACCAACAATCGTCTGACCAAAGCCGATGGCTACCATGCCAAGCAATAAAACAGAAACGAGTGCTACAGATAATGACTTCATAAAAGATCTCCTTTATATTTTTTTAGGACACTTAAATATAGAACAATTATGATGCCAAGTTTAATATTTTTTTCACATTTATATTTTTATTCTCGTAAACCCTTGTAAACAAAGCAGATCAGAATATTCCATGATGATAAAAACCGCTTAAGTACAATTGGGAAACGATCTAACGTAAACAGATTGGGTAAATTCCCCCAAAAATGACTGGGTGTATAGACCCAATTTTACTATAACTGATACTTTTTCTTCTTGGAGCGAAAAGAATCCCGACTGATCCCCAACAAGCGGGCCGCTTTGCTCTGATTGTAATTACTTTTCTCCAGCGCTTTTTCCAGAAGCATTTTTTCTACATTGTCAAGCGAGAGCCCTTCCTCAGGAATTTCTATTTCCAGGAGCGATGTAGGGGTTACCGTAATCGGCTTGCTAAATGGTTTATTGCGAATTTCTGCCGGAAGACTTTCAACATTGATACGCTCCTCGGACTCTAATATTACTGCACGCTCAATAACGTTGCGAAGTTCCCGAATATTTCCCGGCCAATCGTAGGCAAGGAGCATTTCTTCTGCTTCTTTGGAAATTCCGGAGACATTTTTCCGGAAGTGATGATTAAACGACTGAATGAAATGCCGGATAATATCGGGTATATCTTCTTTACGATCCCGCAGGGGCGGCAATGTCATTTGAAAAACTTTCAGCCGATAATATAAATCCTCCCGGAAATTCTTCTGGGCAATCGCTTCTTCAAGGTTGCGGTTTGTTGCTGCTATAATACGCACATCAACATGAATATCGGTGGTTCCTCCTAACCGGCGTACTGTTTTATTTTCAATCACGCCCAGCAACTTTACCTGTAGGGCAAAATTAATTTCGCCGACCTCGTCCAGGTACACTGTGCCGCCGTCGGCGATCTCAAACAGACCCTTCTTTTGTTGGCGGGCGTCGGTAAAGGCGCCTTTCTCATAGCCAAACAGTTCGCTTTCCAGCAGCGTTTCCGGAAGCGAGGCGCAATTAATGGTCACAAATGGGCGGTTCCCCCGGCTGCTTTCATTGTGAATCACTTTGGCCATTAAATCCTTGCCGGTTCCGCTCTCCCCTAACAGTAAAATTGTCGATGCTTCCGATTTTGCAATTTTTTTGGCCATTTGTATTACTTCTTTTAGCACCGGGGATGTTCCGACAATATGGTCAAAGGTCTCCTTTTTGGCTTGTTGACGGCGAAGCAATTGGATCTCATTCTCCAATTCCATCTTCTGCCGAATCTGGGTTAAAACAGCTTCAATCTCCTCGAAGGTAAAAGGCTTATTGATAAAGTCAAACGCTCCCAATTTCATCGCTTGTACGGCAGATTCAATTGTGCCGTAGGCGGTCATAAAAACAACAAAAGCATCCGCATTGATGCTTTTGAGCTTATGCAATACATCGATGCCCTGCAGACCGGGGAGTTTGTTATCCAAAAAGACAATTTCCGGGTAATGTTGTTCAAACAGCGCCAGGCCGTTTTCTCCGGAATCTGCCGTCAACACCTCGTAGAGATTTTTATCCAACCGTTTTTTAAATGACCAGCAAATTAGATTTTCATCATCAATGATGAGGACTTTCAATTTTCGCATATTCTATTCCTTCATAGCAATTGACTGGCAGTACAATGGTAAATACACACCCGGTATACGGCTTATTTTCCACTAAAATTTCTCCGTTATGGCGGTGGATGATATCCGCTGTTATGGTTAACCCTAAACCTGTTCCCCGGTGCCGGGTAGTGAAAAAGGGTTTAAATATTCGGTTAATGTAGGCCTCATCGATGCCTTTTCCGGTATCATTCACTTTAATAAAAATCGTCTTGCGGTCCGGATCGTACCCTGTTTCGAAGAGGATCTCGCCGTATCCGTCTATGGCCTGGATGGCGTTTTGGCCTAAATTGATAAGAGCTTTTTTCAACTGATCCGGGTCAAAACGGCAAGCAGGAATGTTCTCCTGGAGTGAAGAACTGATGCGAATTTGTTTGTTCTGCGATTGCGATTTCAGCGCGGTTATTACCGATTCCACTAACTGGTTAAGATTGCTCTCCCGGGGAACCAGGCGCACCGGCCGGGAGTAGAGCAACAGGTCATTCAAGGTCCGGTTTACCCGGTCTACCTGATAATGAATTTCCCTCAAAACCGCCTGCTTCTCCTCATCATAAATCTCCTGGGCAACCACCTCGATGGCATTGGCAATTCCCGTAATAGGATTTTTGATTTCATTGGCCAAACTGGCGGCCATCTCGCCAATAGAGGCTAACCGCTGCGCCTCCAGCAACTCCCTCTGATGATAACGGGTTAATTCTGTCTGGGTTCTCTGCAAACGATCTAACATCCGGTTAAAACTTTTGGCCAATTTACCCAGTTCATCGGTTTCGGGAATTTCCACGCGCACATTTATTTCCCCTTTTTCAACACGTTGGATCGTCCCTAAAAAACGGGACATGGAACGTTTGACAAAGCGATAGTGCAACAAGCTAATAATAATCAGAAGCGAAAAAACCAGGATAAGGCTGTAGACTATCGTAAAGTTTTTAGTAAACGCCAGGTTATTATTCAGGTCTTTCACAGAAAAATCCATCATAACAAAACCAAGGGTATTCCCGTCCGATTCATGACATTTCTGACAGGCGGAAGAGTTTTCTACCCGGATTACCGACCGCAACGCCGAATAGTCGGGGCGCTCAATTTTAACAAACCCAATCCGATCGGGGGCAAAGAGAGTATCTTCGGCATTTACAGGGGCCATGTTCTCCCGCCGGGGTTGGTCGGGGTAAACGATACCACCCTTTGCATCAAATAGAACAATATTCAGGATATCCTCATTGGCGCGCAGTTGATCAAAAATCGGATAGATAATCTTTCCCCCGTTTTCACCGATGGTAAACAGCATCTGCTCCCGAACAATTAAAAGAAATTTTTCGCTGTTTTTAATGGTGCTCTGATAAATTCGGCGTTCCATAACCGTAGAATAAACAGAGAAAAAGGTAACGGATATCAGAAGTACGGTGAACACTAAACTAAGGGTCGCTTTTAGCCGAAATGATTTGATTCTCATGACCAGCTCCGAGCCGACAAATTACTTAATAGGATTTAGGGCTATGCCTTTCTCCATGGCATTCCAAATAACACCGGCCTCTAAAATTTCCCTGGTCAACAAATTCCAGACGCCCCGACTGGGGGTCCGGTGAAACCACGGACAGATCGAAATTTATCAGGTGTGAATGGTCGGTCGAATTTCCCTGGGAGCTACTGATTCCATGAGGATCGTGACAGGAATTACAGGGTACATTTTCCCCAACGATGTGTTTCCTGTGTACTCTCCTGCCAAACTTACCCATAGAGTTGATAATTGTTTGCCGGTTATGGCATTCATAACAGAGCCGGTAATTCTGGTAGGATTCCTGGGTTCCGGAGGTCTTTTCATAGCGGAACTTCAGAATTTGGGGATAGATGGAACCATGGGGCCCGGCAGGTGCGTTTATATCGCTGCTGGCATGGCAATCGGTACAGGAAATAACACTGGCCTCGGTTAGCGGGGAGATCAAGCTGGGAACATTGCTATTCTGTCCCGGTCCCTCAATGGGATGATAGGAAGGATTCCCCAGGTCAAACTCTAATCTTACATTGTTTTGCTCAACCAGCCGATTGGTAGGGCTGGCCGGCTTATCCGGGCTGTCCGCATGGCAGCGATAGCACAATTCATAGCTGTTTTGCAGCGGCTCCACCGGGTTGCCGTTAGAATTTACGCCCTTCAGCCCATCCAGAAATCCACTTGCTGCCGGCGCAGAGGCGCTGCGGTTGTTAACAGCATGGGGATTATGGCAATCCACGCATTCCACATGGCGGGTTAACACCACCGCATCCTCCTGGGGATCATGCTCGGCATTGTAGGCAAAAACATCATGGATATAGGGTCGGCTAAAATCGGATAAAATATCTGTAGCGGCTACATTCTGGTTGTGGCAGTTAAGACAATTGTCTTCCTGATTCATATAGTTTAACAGGCGTTCATTGCCATCCGCATTATGAGGGTTATGGCAATTTTCACAGGCATTTTCGGCAACGTTTGTATAATCCGTATGGAACCAGGGGTCGCTTCCGGAGCCATTCCAGGTAGCAACGCTGTTTTTGTGACTGGAGGTGTTCCAATAATTTTTATCGTGACAAAAGAGGCAGAGTTGAGAGAAGTTCGTCGGGGCGGTTAAGAAATCCCCGTATACATTGTTGTGCGGATCATGGCAGCTAATGCATTGCAGTTGACCGTTTTCTAACTGCACTTGCCCACTCAGCGAAGCGGGATCAACCAATTCTCCATCGGTTGCAGCAAGAGTCGCATCATATTGAAAAGATATAGGATGATCATTGGATAAATCCTGGGTAAGATCGCTGGCGCGGCCCGAAAGAACCGATACGGTCCCGAATCCAATCGGGGTAACCCGGTTCAGGACATTTCCCAGGGCAATGGTGCCATCGTGGCAGGAGAGGCAGAGTATGGCCGAACCGGTAGGCTGCCCCGGTGAAGCTTCCGTGGTGGAACTGTGATAGATTGTGTACGAGCCGCCCGGGTCCGGCCGGTTCCACAGCGGCTTCCGGGGGCTGGTGGAGTGGGGAGTGTGGCAAAAAATGCAAATCTCCGATTCACTTACCGCTTTTACTTCCCCGGGCCCGGAGGCAGAGAGATTATGCAGGGTACTGACAATCGACTGGCCATAAAGAAAATTACCAAGTAGAATGCAGTATAGTAGAATTGATCTGCTCTTAATATTCATCAACTTCACCTGATGTATATTTGAAAATTTGAATACGCTTATTGAATGTATCGGCAACATAAATACGGTCGTATTGGTCAATAAAGATGCCGGCGGGCAGCCAGAACTGGCTGCGCTCCCGGCCCTGTAAACCGAAATTAGCTAAAAAACGTCCCTGGAGATCAAAAATCTGAACCGTGTGAAAAAGTGCATCTACTACATAAATATGCCCTTCGTAGTCAGTGGCGATCCCTTTGGGACGCGCAAAATAACCGGTCGCATCTCCAATTTCCCCAAACACAGAAATCAACTCTCCATCAGGTCGGAACACCTGCACCCGGAAATTCATCGAGTCGACTACATAGACAAGTCCTTTCTTGCCGATCCAGATAAAAATGGGAAAGTTAAATTCTTTGGGCCCTACACCCCGTTTCCCGATTCGACGCACCAGCTTGCCCTGCTGGTCTATGATGCTGATCCGGTGAGCTTGCGATTCCAACACCCACAATTCTTGTGATTCCGGTAAAAAGGCAATACCGGTAGGCTTTTCCAGCGTAAGCCCTTCCGCAAAAACATGAATTTCTTTTTGGCCCGGTTTCCAGGTATACACTTTCTCCAATTGAGAGTCGCTCCAGAAAAGTTGCCCGTCTGTCCCTAAGCAGATTCCCACCGGAGAAGGAAATCTTAATTTAGAATCGGCCGGCAATGTAGTGATCCGGTGCTTATCCCGATTGATTACTTTTATTGACTGACTTCCCTGGTCCAAAACGTAAATAAGCCCCTGATCATTGACTGCCATATTAAAAGGACGGATAAGCAGCGGTTGCTCTTTCCCGGCAAACAGCTTCAAGAGACGCCGGGAAATCCCCTGGTTTAGAGAGGCGAACTCCTTCCCCGAAATTTCTCCCAACCAGGTAATTGTCGGCGGATCAATATTCACGACAGAAGACTTCACCGAGTCGACTTGCCCAAAACAGTTGAATATAAAGGAAAATACGATTATGATTAACCAGCAAAATACCTGAGAGCGGATAATGTCCCGGACAAAATCCATATACCGCACTGCCAAATGACCCCCAATCATGTTTATCCTTAGTTTAATGCAAAAAATATGCTAAGTATCTCCGGGCATATTTCTGCACCGGTCGTAGCCCAATATCAAATATAGTCTAAATCTTGATCAACATCAGCACAAAAAGTATCGATTTTCAACACGCCTGGGTGAATATACCCAAACCACGCCTGGGTGAATATACCCAGGTAGAGCGGCAAACAAAATATCGGCCGGTATTTGGGGAATTCTCCTTTTCTCCGGCAAGAGAAAATGTAATATGTACGCCCGGGTAGTGAGCCGATGATGGTTTGCTCATATCCCTTCTGTCGCTTTCCGGCGGAAATCCGATAAACGCTTTCTTAAAAAGTATCGGCTATTATTTTCCTCCGCATCTTCGAAGAAGGCCGCCACAAAATACGCTTAAGTAAAACGTGTTTACTGCAAACTTTGCGGCAATATATATGAAATTCGTCTCAAAAACATGAATATATATAGCACGCCTATCCGGAAACCGGTCGGTGCATAGCCGCCGTTTTAATGCGCCTGCCCGCGGTTTTTGCCGTGGAATAAAAGATACTCAGGTTGCTCTATATCCTTTCTGTAAAGCAATCGCCCCGCAGAAAAGGGCCGGAATTTACTTTTGATGTCTTCATTCCAAAACCACCTCGAAATTAGACAGAACTATTCTGAAATATGAATTCAGATTTTCGATTTTTAACCAAAATCGTTAAGAAATTCTGCGGGATTCCAAAGTAAACTAAACCGAAACGAGAAGCATTTGGGTGTTTTCACCCTACCATGACGCCTCCTGTGTAAAACAACCCTATCTGTTTCAGCGACTTCGCAGTCATTTTTTCTTTCCAACCACTTGGAAAACAACTTGTTAAGGAATAATCAAAAAAATTGACCGGCAGTCCGGCATTCATTTTGTGTATTTTTTTTAACATTCCCTGGGGGGAGCCATACATCATATAACATAATCATGAGGAGCTCGCAGATGTCCGTTTCACGTCGCAACTTCCTAAATTATATTTTGGGAGGAAGTTTATTCGGCTGGTTAGGGGCGGTACTTTACCCTATTGCCTCCTACTTACGGCCTCCCAAAATTGCGGAAGCAAATGTAAACTCCGTCAAAGTTGGCCCCGTCGACAACATTGCCCCCAATACCGGGCAAATTATTAAATTCGGGAGAAAGCCGGTTATCTTAATTCGGGATGATCAAGGTGAGTTTCATGCTTTTTCAGCAACCTGCACCCACCTGGATTGTATTGTGCAATACCGGGACGATACCAAGCAAATCTGGTGCGCCTGCCACAACGGAGTCTATGACCTGAGAGGCCGCAACATTTCCGGCCCGCCCCCCAGGCCATTGGATGAATTTGCAGTAAACATTGTTAAAAATGAAGTGTTTATATCAAAACAGAATCAAGCGAGTTGATTATGGCTGCTCAAACCTCATCAAAATTGTATGATTGGCTGGATGAACGATTCAATATTACCCCGCTGATCGAATTTATGCGGCATAAGATGGTTCCGGTTCATAAGCATACTATTTGGTATTACATGGGTGGAGTGACCCTGTTCCTGTTTATTGTTCAAGTATGCACCGGTATCCTTCTGCTGCTCTACTACCAACCCGGGGTAGAGAGTTCTTATGAAAGCGTTCGTTTTATTATGACCAAAGTTCAGTTCGGCTGGTTGATACGAGCGGTTCATAGCTGGTCTGCCAACTTAATGGTGTTTTTTATTTTTGTGCACATGTTCAGCGTCTTTTTTACCCGCGCCTACCAAAAACCGCGTGAACTTACCTGGGTCACCGGATTTATCCTGTTCTGCCTGGCCCTGGGATTCGGATTTAGCGGTTATCTCCTCCCCTGTAACGAATTAGCCTTCTTTGCCACCAAAGTAGGAACCGATATCGTCGGGGCGCTGCCGATCGTCGGCGACTTTATCAAAACACTGCTGCGGGGAAGCGAAGACGTTACCGGGGCAACACTCACCCGCTTCTATGGGATTCATGTTGCTGTGATACCGGCTATGTTCACCATCGTTCTGGGGATTCACCTGTTGTTTGTGCAACGTCAGGGCATGCATGAGCCGGATTTTGTAAAAGATTTACCGCCGGAGAAGAAGAAAGAAATTCCCTTCTTCCCCAACTTTATGCTCAGAGATGTACTTCTCTGGTTAGTCGTGCTCAACATTTTGCTGTTCCTGGCCGTGTTTTTCCCCTGGGAACTGGGGCTGAAAGCCGATCCATTTGCCTCCGCGCCGGCGGGTATTCGACCGGAATGGTATTTTATGTTCATGTTCCAAACCCTAAAGATGCTGCCCGGGCATATTTTATTTATCGAAGGAGAACTGTTCGGGATTCTGCTATTCGGGGTTATGGGGGTATTGTGGCTGCTGGTGCCCTTCTGGGATAAATTCTTCCCGGCAGCTAAAAATCGTAAACTGATGATTACGGTAGGAATTGTGGGAATTATCTTTATTGCCACAATGACTGCCCTGGGATACTTATTGTAAGAGAGAATAATGATGAAAACAAAAATGTATCGCCTGACGAATCGAATCAGCACGGTGTGTGTGGGTATATTATTTGTCTTTGCTGCTTTCGCCCTGGCCAATGAGCCCCAACAACCGACGGACGAAGAGGAACAGTATACCGACCAGTGCATCACCTGTCATCAGGAAGAGGATATTATGCCGGAAGGATTCAGCCCGGCGGATGTGCATATCCAGGAGGGGCTGTCCTGTGCCGGTTGCCACGGCGGCGACCCCACCAGCGACGATGAAGACCTGGCCATGTCCGAACAGGCCGGTTTTCGCGGCGTTCCGGAGCGGAAAGATATCCCGGAGTTTTGCGGACGCTGCCACTCCGACATTAATTTCATGCGCACCTTTCAACCGGGAATTTCCACCGACCAGGTAGAACAATACTGGGAAAGCATACATGGCAAAAAACTGGTTAAGGGTGATAAAAAGGTGGCAGACTGTAACAGTTGCCATACGGCTCACAGCATCCTTCCGGCATCGGACCCGCGCTCCACGGTGCATGCGCTTACTGTCCCCCTTACCTGTAAAAAGTGCCACAGCGACCCGGCTTACATGAAAGAGTATAACATTCCCACCGATCAATTCCGCAAGTACGCCGAAAGTGTGCATGGGCTGGCCTTGCTGGACAACAAAGATACCGGGGCCCCGGCATGTAATGATTGCCACGGAAATCATGGCGCCACTCCCCCGGGAATCAGTTCGATCTCCCACGTCTGCGGAACTTGCCACGTCAACAACATGAAGTTTTTTGCCACGACCAAAATGTCGAAGGCCTTCCAGGAAAAAGAGCTGCACGGCTGTGAGGAATGCCACGGCTATCACGATGTAAAGGTTCCCACAGATGATATGGTTGGTACTAGCCCGAAAGCGGTGTGCACAGACTGCCACAAAGAGGGAGATAGAGGCTATCTCGCCGCCGACAGTATCCACCAGCAACTCAAAGAACTGGTAGCTATATATGATTCCGCCGAAGTAAAAAAAGAAGAAGTACAGAAAATCGGCATGGATGATGTCGAGATCGGCTTTATGCTCCAGGAAGCTCACCAGAGTCTCATCCAGGCCCGCACTTTGGTGCACACCTTCGACCCGCAAAAAGTAAAGAAAAAAACCGATGAAGGCATCGAGAAAAGCCGCTCCGCCCTGGAAACAGCGATTCAGGAAATTCATGATTATGCCGTACGACGGAGAGGATTTGGGGTAGCAACTCTTTTCATGACTGTGCTGGTTATCGCGCTTTACTTTAAGATCAAAGAAATGGAGAAAAAGTGATCCATCTGGAGAGCGAAACTCACTAAAGCTTACACAACGCATTATTAATCAGGAGGCAATCCGTATGAAAAAGTGGTTGATCATCACAACAGTTTTGGCCGTTTTCTCCTTTGGGAGTCTTTTGGCGCAAGACGCCCAACGGATGTTTGTCGGGGTAAAAAAATGTAGGACCTGCCACAAAAAACCTGAAGCAGGTGAACAATACCGAATTTGGACCGAAAGCAAACACTCCAAAGCTTACGAAACCCTGGCCGGTGAAGAGGCCATGAAATTCGCCAAGGAGAGAGGAATTGCCAATCCCCAGGAAGCGCCGGAATGCTTGAAATGCCACGTAACCGGCTACGGGGTCGACGCTAAATTTTTTGGCCCGAAATACGCGAAAGAAGACGGCGTTGGCTGTGAATCCTGTCATGGCGCCGGCGGCGACTATTATAAGAAAAAGATCATGAAAGCCATTTACGCCGGCGAAACCGACCCGGCCACGGTTGGCTTGATTAAACCGGACGAGAAGGTCTGCACCAGTTGCCACAACGAGGAAAGTCCCACCTACAAACCTTTTAAGTTCGAAGAATTTAAAGAAAAAATTGCTCACCCGATCCCGGAAAAATAATCCCGGCGGAAAGCAATTGCAGCGTTTAGAGTTGCGTCCCTTCGATATGCAGACGCCTCGGTTTCCGGGGCGTCTGTTTTTTGGGGGAGGAAAGAATTCAGGTGGACGGGTTCAGCTTGTCGGACATTTTGGTGGTTTGTCGGGCGGTTAAGCCGGGGTCCCGAAACCAGATTCGAAAGGTTGTGCCATTCTCCCGCACACACTCGAGCCGGCCTTCTATCCGGCCCTCGATCAGCATCTGAACCATTTGCAGGCCAAAGGTTTCCGAGTCGGAAATATCGACCGATTCCGGCAGACCCACCCCATCATCAGAAACAATCAACAGAAAGCGGTCATCTTCCGCCGGCTGGAGTGAGATCATTATTTTACCGCTCCGCCCCTCCGGGAAAGCGTGCTTCAGGCAATTGGAGACCAGTTCATTCATAATCAGCCCGCACAGAATGGCCGTATCCACACTCAGCTTCACCGGCGTGATATTCAGTTCAATTAAAATCTGGCCATTGCTGACGCCGTAGGACATAAACAGCACATCGGCCAGTCGGCGGAAGTATTCCCGCACATCGATGTTCGCCAAATCATCCCCCTGGTAGAGTTTCTCGTGCACCAGCGCCATCGACATAATTTGATTCTGCAAATTCTTAAAAACTTCCTGGTAGGATTTCTTCTCCACAAAATCGGCCTGTATTTCCAACAGCCCATACATTACCTGGAGATTATTTTTCACCCGGTGATGTATTTCGCCGATCAGCACCTCTTTTTCTCTCAGGGCCTGCTCGACCCGTTTCTCGGTTTGCCGCCGCTCCGTAACATCCTGGGCGTACACGATCATCGCACTTAGTTTGCCATCCTTATCCAGGATAGGATAACCATGAACTTCCACATTTTGAGGCTGGCCGGTCTTATCAAAGTGAACATGCTCCACAACGGCCGAGTGACCCGTCTCCCGAATGTTGTGAATCGGGCAGGGATGCTCATTACAATTACAGGGTTCTTCCACTCCATGCAGAAGCTGGTAACAGGTTACCCCGGGGAAATATTGTCCCCTGCTGGCCGCCGAGTTGGCTAATTTGATGCTGTAATCTTTGGCGTCCACCACATAGAAAGGATGCGGAATTGACTCGATCACATTTTCAAAAAAAGCATTTTGCTGATCGATTGTATCCTGTGCCAGTTTACGCTGTTCGATTTCCTTTTCTAAACGCTGATTGGTCTGGTTGACATGTAAATTCCAGCGATAGGTATAGTAAATTGCCAGCAACAAGCTGCCAAACACAAAAAGATGCACCAGCGCCACCGCCACACGAAAGCGCTTAATAAACGGCATGATGGTCTGGGTTACCCGCGCCCTGGGCGTGGAAAATGTCAACACCCAGGTTGCCCCGCCCGGTACGTCTATTTTCTGGCACACGGCAATTTTTTCCACTCCGGCTTGATTCCGGTATACTTTGACGTGCTCTTCTTTCTCGGCAGCATTCCGGGAAAGATCGCTGGAATCTTTATAAGCAAGCTCCCGGGCCAACTGTTTTCCTGCTTCGTTATACGGGTAAACCAGGGTTTGTCCCGGACCCAAAACGCTGATTTCGGAATCGGAAACATTGGTATCGATAAGATCGCCCAGGAGTTTTTCGGCCCGGATCGAAAAAGCAATCGCCCCGCCAAAGCGGTGCTCGTTGTCGAACAGCGGGATTGCCACAAAAATCCGGGGAGTACCGTTCAGAGAATCCGCATCAGGGGGATGGATAAAGGTTAAAATTTGATCCCGGCTCAATTTCCGCAGTTGTTGAAAAAGCTTTTCCGGGATGTGGGTTAATTTTTGATACGGATCCAGCTTGCGGTAGAAATAGATCGCCCCGGCCTGGTTGGCAATGAGAATATCGGCGTCGTACACATTGGTATATTTAAGCGTATGGCGATGCACTAACCGCTCATACAGTTTGATATCCAGACGGTTCTCTTCCAGGTGATCGGCTAAATTTCTCAATTCGCGCTCCAGCAGCCGGAAACGCTCGCCAACATTATCCGCGATTCGTGCAGCTAAATTCAGTTTCAGTGAGCTATACTGTTCCGTAACTATCTCGATTGCCTGGGTGTAAGCAAAATACATCACCCCGGTTATAATAAAAATAAACGGAACAGTAAAGAAGAGCAGATTTCGGATCACACGGCGGGGATTAGCGGGCATTTCCTCTCCTGCGGGTCAACGGATATTTAAACTTACTATTCGGTCAATTTAAGACATGATCGAATCGGATCAAGTAAAAATTCTTGAACATGTGTATAATCGGGTACAGCAGACGGATTCATACGCGACCCGTTTTCCGAAAAACGCCGGGGTTGCGGGGGCAAAACCCGGCCCGGCAGGCAAATAAAAAAGCAATAATTTCCACCTGAGACCGCACGTTCTCCCGACCTATTGGGGCGCTACAAGCGTCGGGCCCGGATCATCACGTTGCGGGGAGTTGTCTTTTTAGGGCAAAATCGACCGATCTCCACATGATATCCGGATTCGGATAAATAAGCAGCACAGTCCATCAGCAGCCAATACTCCAGGGGCCGGCGGAACAGGTGGCGCACCAATTCAATACGGGCAATGTTCAATCGCCGCCGTACTCCCAATTGGCGGTATGTTTCAAAATTCAGATTTGCGGGCAGTTCTAATTTCAGCCGTTGCGCGGCCCAGCGGCAGAATTGCTCGAAGGTTCCACTCAGCACACTGGCCCGGATCGAAGGCAGGCTGCGGTAGTGCTCCCCTCCGCTCAGTTCGCGCTGAAGCAGATCAAACCCCAGCCGCCAACTCAGTTCCCGGGCCCGGCGCCGCCGCACTCGCCGGCCCGCTACAACCGTCTCCTGAAGAGGCAGTTTCAGGTCAAAACGGGTAATCCGGAGTCTGCTCGCCCGTGCAAAAGCTGACAGCGGTGGGTAGTCCTCGGTAGAAATCGCATGGTAGCAACATGGGGCAACCGTCACCGCCCGGAGTTGCTTGTGCACGGCAAGCTGCAGCAGCCGCAGGTGTAAATCGCCGCAGGCGTGAAGAGCCAGCACGTGCTGCGCCGGGTGAAGATGTGCTTCCACGTCCGTAGAAAGAACATCCAGGGCTGTAAAGGCCATGGCAACATCCGACCTGTCTGCCAACAACGCCCCCTTGCGACACAATTCCGGATTTTTTTCCAGCCCCAGAACCGGCTCCCGGAGGCTATCGCTGATCAGGCGGCCCAGGTGCCCTTTGCCGCTGCACCATTCCACAATCGGCCCTTCCTCAAATTGAATCCGTTCGCTGAAGGCTAAAATCTGGGCCCACTTGCGGTCGGACATGCGGTAATTCAATCTCGGATTAATCGGCAGCGATTGATGAACCGGAAGTTCCGGAAAAGTACAGCAGCGCGGCAGCATATCCGCATGGGGAAAAAAGCGGGAGAAAATGGCCTGGTGTTCAACCAGGTCGGAATCAATCGCGTTGATTTCTTCCAGGGAAAGCTCTTCCAGCCAGCGGCACAAATCCGGATGGCTGTCGCGCCAGGGCAAATCAAGATATTCAAAAGGACGCAATTGCCAATAGCCGGCGTACTCCGCCAGACCCTGATCAACTTTTTCCCGGTTTTCTAATGGTTCGCTTAAATTCATCCATCCTCGGAACTATTCATCCAATTGTTATCAAATCAGACCGCAATATACACGATGAGGAGAAGGAGCCAAGAGAAAATTGGAATTAAAGAAACTCCATCGACTTCCCGGTTGTTTACTGACCATCAAGAGATTACCATACGAGTAAATCAATAAAATCAGGAAGTGAGGCAACCATATGAATTTGATCATAGAGCAGGCAACCCTGG
>JAJRVC010000462.1 GCA_024277475.1 Deltaproteobacteria bacterium | reverse complement strand
TTGTCTACCCTTCGGGAAAGCCGGAGGACTCCAGATCCTGTGTTGTCAAGGATTCGAGGTAAACGACTACAACTTCACCCTTGACGCCTTGGCTCTGAAGCCCTCCGGCTTTTGCAACGTTAAGGTGAACGTCGAACGCCCAACGTCGAACGTCGAATATTGATGACGCTACGCTTTATCTATTTTAAAACAAACGAACCGCAGAATATCGAAGAAATGAACTACCTCGCGGCAAGCCACGAGGTATCTGAAAGTTGATTGTACCGATTTTACCGCAGCAAGCTGCGGGGACTCAAACCCAAAAGAGATTGAATCACTTCAGGCTACGACCCGACAGGTTGCTCTGTCTCTTTTTAAATTGATCATTGGACCCTGAGGCTCTCGACGGGCAGAATACATTATTCGACGTTGGACGTTCAATGTTCGATGTTCGATGTTCATTTTTTTTAGAGTTTCCTTTTTGATCAAACTGGCCGCTTTTCAGGCCAGTCCCATCTACCGCTATGTTTTGCCCGGTGCCTTGAGTTCTGCGCCTTTTCGTTTTTTCCGCATTCCAACTTCCCGCCGGGGCGTGGGCCGAACTCCGGTCACCTGCTAAAACGACCCGATCTTCATCCAACGTACGCCTCAAGTGCAACGCTCCTGCAGTGACTGCAGCTAGCGCAGCCCGTCTTCACCTTTAACCTCTTCAACTTTCAATCCGCCCACCCTGGCAGCCGGCCGGCCTGAATCGGTTACCACCACTATCAGGACCAGTTCGTCATCACAGGGAGCATCCGCTATCCTGACTTCCATGGCGTCAAAATGAGAGCGCACAAACGCTGCATCTTTATACCCCAGGGGAACATCGAGGGTCGCACCCGGATAGCCGCGTTTTTTGGCCGAAGGAATCAGGGCCTTACCGCCACCGACATTATCACGCATGGGTTTTCCCAAGGCCGGGTGCATGATGGCGGCACAATGCTCCAACTCACCTTTACCGCCGACTATAGCGCCCTTGCCATAGCTGTGGATCTTATCCGGTTCGATCCCCAGGGCGGCAACCGCTTTTTGGGTCAGCATGGCGCCGAGCTCCTCGCTCCACCGGATCAGCAGGGATAGATCCTCCTGGTATTTTCCGGCAAAAGGGTTTGTAAACACAACAGCTGCCGCTGCTTTGCGGGTTGGGGTGTCCAGCCGCACGGTCCCCTCGGCCCATGTCTCCTCTACAACCGTATAAACTTTACGAATCCGGGGTTTTTCGCTCATTTTGGCCTCCCTTTAAAAAAAATTGAATATTTCAGCTCCACCTTTCGGTAACTGTCTTTTGATCCAGGAACAGCCGCATGGAATCTATCCTGGATTTAGCGACTCCCAGGGCCGACTCGTTTTTGGATCCCAGTGGAAAAAACGCAAACGGCTGGGGAACCGGCACATTGATGCCGATGTTGCCTACATCCGCCTCTTTCATAAACCGGCGGGCAATGCCGCCATCCCGGGTAAATATGCAGGCGGAATGGCCGTAAGCGTCCCTGTTGTTGATCCAGTCAAGGGCCTCATCGAGATCACGGGTCCGCATCAAATTGATCACCGGCCCAAAGGCTTCCTCCCGGGCAATGTGCATATCCGGATTTACGCCATCTAAAATGGTCGGAGCAATAAAAAAGCCATTCTCTCCGCCTTCAACGTTAACCTGGCGGCCATCGAGCACAATCCTGGCTCCCTCGCTGCACCCTTTTTCGATAAATTCGATAACTTTCTGTCTGCCTCTCTCCGAAACCATGGGGCCCAGATCGGTAGTCTCTTCCAAGCCGTACCCCAGCTTCATGGCGGCCGAAGCCTCAATTAACTTCTCCTTAACGGCCTCATAGGCACTGCCGATAAGAAGAAGATTGTCCGTACCCAGGCAACGCTGCCCGCTCATGCCGTAACATCCGCGGACCAATCCGCTCACAACTGCATCCACATTACTGCCCGGCATGACGACAACATGATTTTTACCGTTTCCGTTAATCGATGCTTCTTTTCCCAATTTTCCGGCCAGGGCAAAAAGTTCCTTGCCCACCCCCGTGGACCCGATAAATCCCACACCTTTAACGACCGGATGTGACAAAATTTTCTGATTGACGTTGCTGCCGCCGTAAACAAGATTGACCAACCCGGGCGGAAACCCTGCTATTTCTTCGGTCACTTTAAAGACGGCGTCCAGGCAGACAGGATCATTTTTGCTGGGACTGACCACCACCGGGCATCCGCTGGCAAGCGCATACGGCACGTAAGACGACCAGGCGTGCATGGGAATATTATTGGGCGTAATAATCAGAAACACCCCCCGGGGTTCCCAGTATAAAGCCTGGTCCAGACCTTTTGCCAGATCCGTAACACATTCGCCTTTGGTCAGCAGCAGCAGGGCGGAACAGGCGGACTCGATATTTTCAATGCAGCGGCGCAGGGTTCCCCGGGCCTCTCCGATGGTTCTGCCATGATCCTGAACAAGAACACGACACAGCCGATCGAAGTGCTCTTCGAACTTCCCCCTGAGATCAAATAAATAGCGGGCTTTATCCCTTAAAGGCACCTCCCGCCATTTGGCGACAGCTCCCTGGGCGGCGTCAATCGCGGCTTCGATTTCGCTGTCGGTGGCTGATGGAAACTCTGCGATCACCTCACCTGTGGCGGGATTGACGTCCTCATAAATAAGATCGGATTCAGACTCCACCCAGCTGCCATTGATGTAACACTTCAATTTTCCGTAATGCTTTTGTACTTCCGGTAATAACGCCATCTTTTTCTCCTTTATCTGTTCTGAACTTTGAACCCTGGACACCTTATATGAAACATTAAGCCGCTTGGCTGCCGGCAACCGGGTTCGCAAGAAACACCGCCTGGCAGCAACAGTGAATTGATTGAACGTCGAACTTCGAATATTGATGTGGCCGCAAAAAGGCACAAAAACCACAAAAATAAAATTTTATACTTAATAATTTCAATATATTATTAGATTGAAATTCGAGAATTTTGACTTTTTACGGGATTGTCAATATTGATGACGCTACGCTTTATCTATTTTAAAACAAGCGAACCGCTGAATTTCGAAAAATTGAATCACTGTGTGCTGTCTTTTTTTAAATTGATCGTTGGACCCTGAGGCTCTCGACGGGCAGAATACATTATTCGACGTTCGATGTTCAATGTTCGACGTTCATTTTTTTAGTTAACCCGTCACATGAAAATAGCCAAGACCAAAGTTTCTTCTACGATCAGACTCAACGCCCGCGGCCAGAGGCCCCGCTTATATGAAACTACACCAAAATGGCACGGCTTTTTGATAATTAAACTGACCGCCCTCCCAAGGCGGGTAAACTTTTCAGTCCATCGGCCGGGCTGCCCTCTGAACGGTTGAACCCAGAACCCAGAACCCTGAACCTTGAACCTTGAACCCTGAACCCTGAACCTTGAACCGTAATATATGTTTAAAAAAATACTGATTGCCAATCGT
>JAJRVC010000461.1 GCA_024277475.1 Deltaproteobacteria bacterium | reverse complement strand
TGCCATCCTTGGCCGGCAACGGTGTCATGTACAAATGCGACCGCTGTTACCAACGGGTAGCCGACGGAGAACTGCCGGCCTGCATCGAGGCCTGTCCCGAAGATGTCCAGACCATCGGCCCCCGGGAAGAAATCATTAAAAAGGCCCATGCCCTGGCCAAAGAAATTAACGGCTACATTTATGGGGAAAATGAAAACGGCGGCACCAACACCATCTATGTTTCGCCGGTTCCTTTTGAAGAACTGAACAAAGCGATCGAAAAAGGAAAGGGAAAGCCCCATCTGAAACCCGTAGGGGATACAATGGCCCAGGCAAACAACCTGACGACGGCCATGTTTGTGGCCCCCATTGCCGGGATTGCGGCGGCAGTTGGAAAATTTTATAAAAAGACGAAGTAGTTTTTGAACGAATCAAGCATATAACGATCTCAGTAACAAGGGAGTATTTCTGATGAATCACGGTCAAAGTAACACCGGGACGATCAGCTTGCCGGGTCGCTGGTTTTACTTAATAACAATTTTTTTTCTGGCCCTGTCCGGTTTTGGTCAGATGCCTATTTTCAAACGCTATTATATCGCCGATATCCCTGGGCTGGGCTGGCTGGCTAAATTTTTTGTAACGCACTATATCCACTACCTGGGTGCCATATTAATTTTGGCTTTTGCCGCCTATATGATCATTGATTATCTGGTGTTAAAGCGCAAATCAATACAAATGACTGCCAGCGGGTATGTACGCGGTGCCCTGCTTGTCGGTATCCTGGCCAGCGGAATATTCCTTGCAATCAGGAATTTAACCGAATCAAATTTTTCATCCAGTTTTATTATTTTTCTGGATCTCAGCCATCTTGGACTTGTCATGGCTTTTTTGTTTGTCAGCCTGTACTGCCTTGTCTATAAAAAACAGTGGACAACTGTTCGATAACCGCGTATAAAATTATCGAAGTGGTGCCATAACCTCAGATCATATTCGATAATTTGCCCTTTTGGAAAATTTGAACCGGTTATGTGAAGCTGCTTCAGAGGAGATACTCCATGAAAGACCTATTAGTGGTGCTGGGGATCGTCGGCGTCTGGTTTTTGATCCAGGTCTACATCCTTCCGAAACTGGGAATTTCCACCTGACTGAAAGATTCTTGTCAGGTGACAAGCGACTATGACAGCGGAAAAAAATCCAAATCACAAGAAGATTCAAGATAAAGATTTTGAACTGATCCAGGCCATTAACTCCGGCCAGACAGATAAATTTCATGACCTTGTCAAAAGCTACGAACAGAAGCTTTACAATTTCAGTTTGCGGATGTGTCGGGATCACAGTGATGCCGAGGACATGATACAGGAAACATTTTTAAATGTTTTCAGATATTTAAAAGATTTCAGATACGAAACAAAATTTAAAAATTGGCTGTACAAAGTGGCGGCCAGCACTTGTATTAAGAAAAGACGCAAGTCTAAATTTGCCCCGGAAAAAGAACTGTCCTTAGATGATTTTCTCCCCGGAAATGAAACCGAGGTACCGGACCACGTCCCGGATTGGGCACTGATGCCCCTGGATAAATTGCTGAACCAGGAGCTTGCCATCACGGTTAACCAGGAAATCCTGTCACTTCCAAAAAAATATCGTCTGGTTATTGTGTTGCGGGATATTGAAGGATTCAGCACGGCGGAGACCGCACAGATTCTCAGCTTGTCGCCATCCAATGTAAAAGTGAGGCTTCACCGTGCCCGGCTTTATTTAAGAGATAAACTGAAAGGATATTTTGAAAATGACCAGCGATGATCACGACCATAAACATTGTCTGGAGATGTTTCAGAAGCTCTCTGAATATATCGACGGGGAACTGGATCATGTCACCTGTGCCGAAATTGAAAAACACGCCGATAACTGCGTGGCCTGCTTCAGCTGCCTGGAAACCCTGAAAAAGACGGTTGCAATTTGCAAAAACGCAAAAGACCAACCGGTCCCCCAGGAATTCTCCCGAAAATTGAAAGAAATCATTCAGAACATACCCAACCCGGACAAGCTTAGCCGGTCGTAGCGAAGCGAAGATCCCGCTTGGCGGGGCCGTAGTGCAGCGAAAATCCTGCTTTATCGGGGGATTGAATATTGATCCGCCAGCGGCGGAAAGATTGAAAATTTGTGGTATCGCTTCAGGCTTCGCCTTCGGCTACGACCCGACAAGTCGCTCTGTCTTTTCTATTTAACCAGTTGTTTGGTCCGCCTGAGATGGATCGATCATTGTGATTTGTTTGGTATTTGTGATTTTTAATTGCTGAAACCTGATCCGCCTTCGGCGGAACACCTGAAACCTTCAGTTTCTTACAACATGTTGTCGGGAAAAACCCCCTAAGGGCCTAAAAGCTCTTCAGCCCTTTATAATCCAGTGCGTTGGCGTAGTTCATCAAGTCTTCTTTTTCTACATTGGAACCTTTAACTATTACCAAATACTTTTTAGCCACATTGATCATTATTTCTCCATCCTGATTGTCTGCACTGTATTTTACAATGGCTTCCGTGTAAGCCTTTTCGTTGTATGCTTCGGTGGCTTCCTGAATCGCTTCCAAAACATCATCGGCATACGCCGCACCACTGCATATAAATACAGCCAGGACCACTACCAGAATTTTCATTTGGGTTGTAAACATAAATACTTCCTTTCGATCTGCTTGAATTGTAGCCGGTTCATATTTTATTTTAGTTTGGCAAAGATGACAAACCGGCATTTCTGTGTCAACGATAAAATATCACAAAAGGCCGCATTGACCTAATGATAGGATCGGGTTAATTGATTTTGAAGAAATTTTCGGGCGTTGAACGAAATCAAATACGAGCCCCGCTACTGGCCTGAAAAGCGGCCAATCAAATCAAAAAAGAAATTTAGGAATCCCTGCCGGGTGTGTCGAGCAACCCCTATTCCCATCATTACATTTTTCCTGCTTGCTTTTAATACTTTTAAGATCTATCATCCCTGCTCGCTGAATGTGCTTTTGCAAATCTTATACCTACGGAGCCTGAAATTATGAAGATAGGGAAATCGACTATATTATTGGGAATCTTAGCAATTCTGCTGTTTATCCTGGTGGGGATAATTGTTTCAATTTATCCTGACTGGCTGTGGTTCGGGAACCTGAACTTAGCGCCGGTGTTCTGGACGATGGTACTGGGCAAATACGGAGTTGCCGCGGTGATCTGGTTTCTTATCATCATCACCCTGTCCGTCAATCTTTATGCGGCTCAACGTTTTTATAGCGAAAGTGAGCAGAAGATTACCGAAATAGCAGGCATGCCTGTCTCCGGCAGGACTCTGAATACCCTAATTCTGGCCGCAATACTGATTGTTAGTTTTATGATTGCATCAAAGGGATCCATACAATGGAATATGGTGCTTAGTTATCTAAATCAGCAACCCTTTGGCAGCACTGATCCCATATTCGGCAGGGACATCGGTTTCTACGTCTTTTCGCTTCCCTTCTACCTGTTTGTGCGGGAACAATTGCTGCTTGTCCTTCTCTTTGCAGCTCTGGTGACCGTTATATGGTATATAAAAGACGGCGCGATCCAGATAATCGGTGAACTCGTTCTGGCGGAGGACAGGCCGGCCTCTCTCCCCAAAGTTAAAATGGCGGATAAAGTCGGCAAGCATCTTCTGGTACTCGCCGGAATTTTAGTCCTCCTGGTCGCATGGGGTTACCAGTTAAAGACCTACGGAGTTCTCTACTCTACCCAGGGCGCTGCTTTTGGCGCAAGCTACACGGATGTCAGCATAAAGATCATCGCTTACAGGATCTTAATGGTAATGTCCTTTCTATTGTGCCTTTTTATCATTTATAACGCCTTCAGACTAAAGATAAAATTTCTCTTAATTTCTGCAGCAATATGGGTTGGTGCCATTGGGGTCCTCGCCACCGGTCTTCCGCTCCTGGTACAGCAGTTCGTGGTCAAACCTAACGAACTGGCCAAGGAATTACCCTACATAGCCCATAATATCGATTTTACCCGCCGGGCCTATAACCTGAATAATATTAAGGAGGTCGACTTTGAGGTCAATAACAGCCTGAGTGCTGAAGAGATCAAAAACCATGACGTAACCATCCAAAACATCCGGGTGTGGGATGAACGGCCCCTGCTCCAGACCTACCGCCAGATTCAATCAATAAGGCTCTATTACGATTTCAATAACGTTGATGTCGATCGTTATATGATCAACAATCAATATCGACAGGTCATGCTGGCTGCCCGGGAACTGGTGGTAGATCATCTCCCGCCCAAGGCGAAGACCTGGGTCAACAAACACCTGATCTACACCCACGGATACGGATTGGCCATGAGCCCGGTCAATGAGGTTACCTCCGAAGGTTTACCGCAACTCATGATTAAGGACGTTCCCCCCTCGGTGAATATCAATCTGAAGTTAGACCGGCCGGAAATTTATTTCGGAGAAAAAACGACTGAATATATCCTGGTGAATACCAGCACCCAGGAGTTTGATTATCCCAGAGGGGACAAAAACGTCTATACCAATTACCAGGGCCAGGGTGGAGTTCTTATCAATTCTTTTATGAAAAGACTGCTCTTTGCCATTGAATTTCAGGATCCTCAGATACTGTTCACTACTTATCTGACCCCTGAAAGCAGGATAATGTTTAACCGCCGGATTAAGAAACGGGTGATCGCCATCGCCCCGTTTCTTGCCTATGATACCGACCCTTATATGGTGGTCTCAGGAGGCAAGCTCTTTTGGATCCAGGATGCCTATACCGCCTCTAATATGTATCCATACTCCAAACGATCCAAAACTCCATTCAGGAAAAAAGAACTCAACTACATCCGAAACTCGGTCAAAGTGATCATCGATGCTTATAACGGACATGTCACCTACTACACAATTGACGCAAAAGACCCGATTCTCAAAACATACTCAAAAGTATACCCGGCTCTTTTTAAACCCCTGGATGAAATGCCCGCTGATCTGAAAAAGCATCTTCGATATCCCAATGATCTCTTTGAAATCCAGGTGCAAACATACGCCAAATATCACATGCAGGACGTCCAGGTATTCTACAACCAGGAAGACCTCTGGGAGCCTCCGGATGAGATATATGGTGACAACCGCCAGCTGATGAAGCCATACTATATCATCATAAAGCTGCCTGATGAGGATAAGGGGGAATTTCTCCTGATGCTGCCCTATACGCCCTCTAAAAAGGACAACATGATCGCGTGGCTGGCAGCCAGAAGCGATCTGCCCCACTACGGCAAACTGCTGGTTTATAAACTTTCAAAAGAAAAACTGGTATACGGCCCCATGCAGATCGAGGCCAGGATCGACCAACAAACGGATATCTCCCGAGAACTCAGCCTCTGGGGTCAGCGCGGTTCGCGGGTCATCAGGGGTAATCTATTGGCTATTCCGGTGAGTGACTCATTCATCTATGTGGAGCCGATTTATCTGGAGGCCCAGCAGGAGCCGCAACGGGAAACACAACCGGCACCGCCCCAAAAAAACAAGCAGTCGCAGAAACAACAGTCGACACGACCTGCAAGGAAAGGAAATACAGCGACTGCGGCCCTGCCGGAACTGAAACGGGTAATTGTGGCCATAGGCAACCGGGTTGCTATGGAGAAAAAGCTCGATCAAGCGTTGAATCAGGTGCTTGGGGGCCAATTTATCAAACAAGACCATATTTCCTCTAATAAGCCCAAAACAGGAAAAATCTCCGTTCTCGGAGAACAGGCTTTGAGATACTACAATAATGCTAAAGATTACCTGCGCCGGGGGGATTGGGCCGGATACGGCAGGGAACTGGAAAAGCTTGAAGGCATCCTGAAACAGTTTTCAAAAACGACCACGGAAAAAGAATGATTTTTGGAGAAACGGAGAAAGTATTGATGGTGCCGCGGGACAGCTGCGGATCGGGACCATTGTGTCCCCCATAGTTGCAACAAGGGTGTCTTAGGCCCTTAGGGGGGCTGACGATATGTTGTAAGGAACGCAGGGTATCGGGTTTCAGTAATTAAAAAATTTCAAATAACAAAGACCGGGATTCAAAATTCTAAGCAATTGGCTTTTGATCTTGTTTGAGATGGGGATATTGAATATTTTTGTTTCCGAAGCCCTTAAATGCCTTTTTTGTCTTTAACCCTGAGCGCTGAACCCTGAACCTGTGAACGGTTACCTACTACGGCAAGCTTTTTCTCGTACCACTCGGTGCGGGAACATACTTCAAACCCCACAGATTCGTAGAGGCCCAGCGCCACCGGGTCCTGGCCATCCACGGTTAATTTGACGAGGGAGATCCCCTTGCCTTTAAGATTAGCCAATCCTGCCAGCAAAACAGTACGTCCGATTCCTTTCTTACGAAAATCCGGATCGACTCCCAGCATATGGATCTCACCTTCCACACCGCCTGCCGCCGGATTGTCTTCAATCATTATCCGTGACCAGCAGTAGCCGACAGGCCTGTTTTCCAGGTAAGCCATCCTGATGTTTTCCGGAGAGCAGTTGCTCAAGCTGATGCGGTATGAAATTTCATCAGGGGTATTGGGATTAAAGCCCCAGCAATCGGCAAAGGCACGGTTTTGGATATGAGTTAACTGATCTGCTCCATCACGGCCGAGACCGCGGATAATATATCCACCCGGTTCGACATCCGGCAATCGGATAATGCCGAGGTCCAACTTCATCTCACAGAAATAGCGAATAAATTTGAAGCCCAGATGTGACACCAGGTTCCTGGCCGGCAGGTTGATTTGGGGGACGCAGACTTGCAACACCTTGGATTCCGCCGCCTCGGCATGCCGGATAGCGCGGTGAATCAGCTCTGTGGCGATACCTTTTTCCCGGTGCAGAGGGTGAATCATGCAGTCCATTATGGCGCGTTTAATTGCGGTCTCCAAAAAAACAGCGGCATAGCCGATAATGCTGCCGTCATGCTCTGCAACAAACAAATCATTTTCCGGATGAAAACTTGGATGTCCCAGGTCCTCTGCTATCCGCTGCTTTGAGATAGAACGCCCCGATCGATCGAGCTTATCTATCTCCATATGCAATTGTACATAGTTGTCAAAATCATCGGGGCGATAGCTTCTTATTTTGAAGTAGTTTTTGTTCATCAAATATTCAGTCATCAAACGAAGACCAAAGGACATCTCCGCAAAGACCGGGGTCATGGGATCCGGCGGAAAAAGCATCGAAGGCCTTCTTTTCTTTTTTTAATATCGTAGAATCGCCATGGCCGGGAAAGATCCGCGTATCTTCGGGCAGAACAAAAACCTTTCCGGCCAGAGATTCCATAACTCGCGTAAAATCGGCGGGAGAACCGGTTTTACCCGGTCCACCCGGAAACAGGGTGTCACCGGCTATCAGGTAGCTTCCGGTCAAAAAGCACAAGCTGCCAGGCGTGTGCCCCGGCGTATGCAACACCTTTAAGCGAATATCTCCAATAGAGATCAGATCACCATCGTTTAATAGAATGTCCGGTTGCAACGGCAAATTGGCGGCATCATCACTGTGCGCGGCAATCGGTATATTCAGGACGGATTTCAGCTCGGATAGGGCGCCGGTATGGT
>JAJRVC010000460.1 GCA_024277475.1 Deltaproteobacteria bacterium | reverse complement strand
CAGATGCCGGGCTTAAGAAAGTTTTTGCGACCATCGGTGTCCCGCAAAGCCGGCCGTTCGCCCCTGACTCTTTTCAAACCCGGGCTCTGGCGGTGGTGGAACAAACGGACTGCCTGGTGACCGTACCCACCGGGGCCGGTAAAACATGGATTGCCGAGCAGGCCATTGCCCGCATCAGGCAAAAAGACGGCCGTTGCTGGTATGCCTGTCCGTTAAAGGCCTTGAGCAATGCAAAATACACCGAATTTTCCGCTATTTTCGGAGCAAAAAATGTGGGTATTCTCACCGGTGATCGCAAGGAAAACCCGGGCGCCCCGATCATTATCGGCACTACCGAAATTTTGCGCAACCAGCTTTACGATGGTATGTGCCGGGGACAATCATTGGCCACCGATTTTGTGGTTTTAGACGAAGCCCATTTTCTCGGCGATGAAGATCGCGGTGTGGTCTGGGAGGAGATTATGATCTATCTTCCGGTCCGAATCCCGTTGCTGATGTTATCCGCCACCATCGGCAATGCCGGACAGATTGCCGCCTGGCTATCTTCGATTCGTTCCAAGAATTGCACGGTCATCAAAGAAACCATTCGCCCGGTCCCATTATTTCCCCTTTTCTTTCATCCTACCGGTACCCTGCTGCCCCTGACCACTCCGGTCAAAGCGGGTGTACGGCCGCAGCTCTATAAAAAAGTCAACAAATTTATCAAAACCAAAAGACGAGGACTTTTTGGGCATTATCGCAGTTTACCACCTTTTGGCGACATTTTGAGGGTCTTAAAAAGATATGATCTTCTACCGGCGATTTTTTTTCTTAAATCCCGAGCTGACTGTGACGGGGCGTTGGATTCGTGCCGGGGAAACCAGGTGCTGGCTCCCGGGCGTATTCAGGGACTCAACCGGATAATGGAAGAGTATATTCAGCACACGCCTCATGTCGCCACCCATCGCCAGCGGTGGCATCTGGAAAACCTGGCTGTAGGAGCCCACCACAGCGGGCAACTGCCTTCCTGGAAGCTGGTGTTGGAAAGACTGATGACCGAAGGCCTTCTTGATGCTGTTTTTGCAACCTCCACGGTAGCCGCCGGGGTGAATTTTCCTGCCCGAACGGTTGTATTTCTTAATTCAGATCGATTTAACGGCAAGCACTTTATGCCCCTGACTCCCACTGAGTTTCATCAGATGACCGGCAGAGCCGGTCGAAGAGGTATGGATAAGATCGGGTTCGCCCTTGTGGTGCCTGGTAAGTTCATGGACGTGCGGTTAATGGCGAAACTGCCCTTCCTGCCGCCGTCTGAAGTGCTAAGCCAGATCAAGATCAATTTTTCAATGGTGCTGAATTTGCTGCTTTCCCATAACCCCGACCAAATCGAAGAACTTTTGAGAAAATCATTTGCAAGCTATTTAATCACCCGATCGAAACAAAAAAAGGGTATTTCAGGTGGTCGCCAACATCTCCAACAGAATTTTTTACGCCATCTTAAATTTTTAAAAAATACCGGTTTTGCGACTGCCGAAAATGAATTGACCCGGGATGGGCAATGGGCCAGCCAACTGAGAGTGGATCAGCCGCTTTTGATCGCAGAAGGGTTTCGATGTGGGGTTTTGCCGCAATCAGACCCCGCTATGCTTGCGGCCGTGATTGCTTCTTTTGTCAATGAGCGCGAAGTTGATGAGAGAATAAGCAAAAAATTCGTGCCAGAATTGCTGGAAGAAGCGTTTTTAAAGGTGACCGGAGCTTTGAAACCATTTGCCGCCAGGATGGCCCAAAGTAAGTTCGACGTTCGTCCTTTGCAGTTGCGGCCGGCGGCCACGGTTTACGCCTGGGCTCGGGGACAATCCTGGGAGATCGTTCTGCGAATTGCAGAAATGGAAGAGGGCGATCTATCCATGCTGATTTCCAGGACCGCTGACAACCTGCGGCATATTCGGGGTTTGAAAGATGTTTTCCCTGAAGCGGCTCAAACAGCCTCACTATCCATCGAGAAGATTATGCGGGAGCCGGTGGTAAATGAATATTGATAATTCCGTACAAAGTCAAAATTATCGAATTGCGATTTTTTAACCTGTTGAAATTATTGACTCCAAGATTTTTTAAAATCGGCTCTTTTCGGACTTTTTACGAGACCATCAATCTTCATTTTTCAATCTTCAATTTTTCTTTATTCCGTTTTCCCATAATTTTACTGATTTTATCAGCCAGTTGATTCAGGTTGAATGGTTTTTGAATGAAACCGTCGCACCCCCGACGTAGAATTTTAGTAGCCTGACCATCCACACTGTATCCACTCGAAAGCAGAACTTTGATGTTCGGATTGATGTTTCTGAGACGATCAAAGGTTTCGCCACCACCCATACCGGGCATAATCATGTCCATAATGACCAGATCTATTTTATCCGAGTTCTCTTGGAATATATCAAGCGCCTCGCGGCCGCTTATAGCCGAAAGCACCGTATATCCTAATTCTTCCAGCAATTCACAACCGACATCGAGGATCATTTTCTCGTCATCAATCAAAAGAATGGTTCCGGTACCTTTGAGCACGGCGGCCGGCACCGCTTTTTCCCGGACAGCCTTCTTCTCCGATGCCGGCAGATAAATCGTAAATGTCGTTCCCTGTTCTTTTTCGCTGGTGACATCGATGTAGCCCCCGTGACTTTTAATGATGCCGTATACGGATGCCAACCCCAGACCGGTTCCCCGGCCCATTTCTTTGGTGGTAAAAAACGGCTCAAATATCCTTTCCCGGGTTGCCCTGTCGATGCCCACGCCGGTATCGGAAACCGAGATTTCAACGTATTTTCCGGGCTCTACCTTAAACGGTTTGACATAGCTGCTATCCAACATGACGTTTTGAGTCTTAAGATAAAGATCACCGCCTTCAGGCATGGCCTGCCAGGCGTTGACATAAAGGTTTAGCAGGGCCTGCTCGATTTGTCCGCTATCTACCTCGACCGCCCAGATTACTTCATGGAAATCGGTGTGGACCTGAATCTCTTTTTTTGTCCGGGCGAACAGGGAGGAAGATTT
>JAJRVC010000459.1 GCA_024277475.1 Deltaproteobacteria bacterium | reverse complement strand
TCCTCTGAGCGGCGTTCTCCGCGGGTTTACGTCTGCGAAGTACGAAAAGTACGTCTCAACGTAAACCCTTGTGCGGCCTTGCCCAGAGAAAAAATTGCTCATTTCTGAATTGGAAACTTACGCCAGTGCCCATGGATAAAAAAGGCTTCGTGGACGGGCACTACCTAAATTTAAAAAATCAGGTTCCATGTGTCGCATGTCAAGAGAGAGGTACATAAGAGCGGAAACCCAAACCCTCCTGTGAACCCAAATCATTTATTACAAAAAATGCTTTTTTTCTGATTAAACCGGTCGCCTTGGCTGCCGGCAACCGGGTTCGCATGAAACACCGCCTGGCCGGAACAGTGAATTGACGCGAACGTCGAACACCCGTCTGCCATGCAAAGTGTGTTGAGTCAGCGTAATCATTGAGTTATGAATCACAATTATCTACTGTTCGACGTTCATTTTCTTTTTCGATCAGACTATCCGCCCTCATGAGGCGGGCAACCTTTTCAGACCGGCAGCGCCGCTGACACCTATTATCACGCTATGCGCTTTGCTCCATACGTTCGGTCTCCCGCAATCCGACGATACCTTTATCATATCTCTGAGATTTTAAAAAGGGGGGACGGATTGTGGCTTCGATCTAGCTGTTGACATAAAACTATCGGCGCTATATTATTTAACGTTTATATAAATTTTTCTATTATCACCCGTTTTCTGATTACCGCATGAGGAGCCTTTCTACAAACTTCGCGTACCATCCAAATTGGGTTGGGGTCAGTCCCCAAATATATAAATTGATTCAAGGAGACATTTTATGGGAATGGAAAGTTATTTTTTTACTTCAGAGTCGGTGACCGAGGGCCATCCGGATAAGGTGGCGGACGCCATATCCGATTCAGTGTTAGATAATATCATGGCCCTGGATAAAAAATGCCGGGTTGCCTGTGAGACGCTCGTCACCACGGGCCTGGCTTTTATTGCCGGTGAAATCACCACCGAATGCTACGTTGATTTACCCCAGGTCGTGCGGGATACCATCCGTGATATCGGTTACTCTTCTTCCCGGATGGGCTTTGACTATCAAACCTGTGCGGTCATCTCCAGTATTGATCACCAATCTGCGGATATTTCACAGGGGGTCAATGTGGGCGAAGGACTTTTCAAGGATCAGGGGGCAGGGGATCAAGGGCTGATGTTCGGATTTGCCTCTGATGAAACGTCTGAGTTAATGCCTATGCCGATTACTTTTGCCCATAGGCTTTGCCGCCGTTTGGCCACGGTTCGCAAAAATGGATCCCTCGATTTTTTGCGGCCTGACGGGAAATCCCAGGTCACCATCGAGTATGAAAACGGAACACCCAAACGGGTGGATGCCGTGGTTGTTTCCGCCCAGCATAAAGACGATGTGACCTATGAAGATTTGAGAGAGGCCATTATCGAAGAGGTTATCAAAAAAGTGATTCCGCCGGATATGACCGACGGTGATACACGCTATTTTATCAATCCCACCGGCAGATTTGTCATCGGCGGTCCTATGGGGGATTGCGGGTTGACCGGTCGTAAAATCATCGTTGACACCTATGGCGGCCAGGGAAGCCATGGTGGCGGCTGTTTTTCCGGGAAAGATCCCTCCAAAGTGGACCGCAGCGCGTCCTATATGGGCCGGCACATTGCCAAAAATATCGTTGCCGCCGGTATCTCCAAAAAATGTGAAATACAAATCGCCTATGCCATTGGTGTAGCCGAGCCTGTCTCGGTGATGGTCGATCTGATGGGCACCGGCATTGTCCCCAAAAAACGGGTTGAAGCAATCGTCAAAGAAGTATTCGATTTAAGACCCGCCGCTATCATTGAATATCTTGACCTTTTACGCCCCATTTATCGCCTGACTTCATCTTATGGTCACTTTGGAAGAAGTGAAGATGAGTTTACCTGGGAAAAAACAAATAAGGTTGATCTTATCAGGGAAAAAGCGGGACTGTAATTATCAGTTTCGATTCAGCCTGAATTAGGCTTGCCGACAAGCAGAATATACTTACTATTTTTTTTACAAAGGAGATATTGCGAGCATGAAATATGACGTTAAAGACATTAAATTGGCCAAAGAAGGTGCCCTTCGGATCGAATGGGCCAACCAGAATATGCCGGTTTTAAACCGTATCCAAAAACGTTTTACAAAGGAAAAACCGCTAAAAGGGGTTCGCATCGGCGCCTGTCTGCATGTTACCACTGAAACGGCATCTTTGATGAAAACACTCAAGGCCGGCGGTGCCGGAGTTTCTTTGTGCGCTTCCAACCCTTTGAGCACCCAGGATGATGTGGCCGCATCATTGTCTAAAAATGATAAGATCCCGGTTTTTGCCGTCAAGGGAGAAAACCATAAGACCTATTACAGCCACATCAATGCGGTGCTGGATACCAAGCCTCAGTTTAGCATGGACGATGGCGCCGACCTGGTATCGGTATTGCACACCAAACGCAAGGAACTTTTAGCCGGTGTCCGGGGCGGGACCGAAGAGACCACCACCGGCATTATTCGACTGAGAAGCATGGCCGCCGACGGTGTCTTAAAATACCCGATTATTGCAGTCAATGATGCTCAGACCAAGCATTTTTTCGACAACCGCTATGGTACCGGTCAAAGTACCCTCGACGGAATCATTCGGGCGACGAATCGATTGCTGGCCGGATCTAATTTTGTAGTATGCGGCTATGGATGGTGCGGTCGGGGAGTTGCCATGCGGGCCCGGGGAATGGGAGCCAACGTTATTGTGACGGAGGTAGACCCGCTGCCCGCGCTTGAGGCCGTCATGGACGGCTTTTCGGTCATGCCGATCCGGAAAGCCGCCAGGATCGGTGATTTCTTTTGCACCCTGACCGGCGACATCAATGTGATTCGCAAAGAGCATTTCGCGATCATGAAAGACGGCGCCATTGTGGCCAACTCCGGTCATTTTAATGTGGAACTGGATCTTGACGGTTTGCAGAAGATCGCAAAATCAAGGCGCGTCATCCGGACTTTCGTGGAGGAATTTACGCTTAAAGATGGACGCCGCATCAATATCCTGGGAGAGGGCCGGCTGATCAATCTGGCGGCCGCCGAAGGTCACCCTTCCAGTGTTATGGACATGAGTTTTGCCAACCAGGCGTTGAGCATCGAATATATGGTGAAGCTTAAAAAACCGCTGGATAATGAAGTTTATACGGTTCCTGAAAAAATTGATAAAATGATTGCCAAAGAGAAACTGGCCGCCATGGGGATTGCCATCGACAGGCTCACCGCGGAGCAGAAAAAGTATTTGGCATCGTGGGAAATGGGAACTTAAGAATACGGTTCGGAGGTTCAGGGTTCTGGGTTCTGGGTTCTGGGTTCTGGGTTCAGGGTTCAGAGGTTCTGGGTTCAGAGGTTCAGAGGTTCAGGGTTCAGGGTTCTGGGTTCAGAGGTTCAGAGGTTCAGGGTTCAGGGTTCAGGGTTCAGAGGTTCAGAGGTTCAGGGTTCAGGGTTCTGGG
>JAJRVC010000458.1 GCA_024277475.1 Deltaproteobacteria bacterium | reverse complement strand
TGATGAAAAGCAGTTCCGCATTACCGGGCAAAAAGGACAGCCCGAATTTGTGGACATCAACACCAAAGATCCTGAGACCGGGGAGACTCTAAACGATATCACCCGGACCCAGGGCGATTTTGCAGTCGATGAACAGGCCCACACGGCCACCGTCCGCCAGGCCATGTTTGATGCCATGATGGAACTGACAACCAAGATCCCGCCCGAAGTCACTATCCAGATCCTTGACCTGGTCCTGGACCTATCCGATATCCCCAGCAAAGACGCCTTTGTTGAGCGTATCCGAAAGATCAACGGCGAAAAAGACCCGTTCCGTGATCCGGAAGATCCGGAGGTGATTGCAGAAGCCGAAGCCGAAGCGGCCGCGGCCCAACGTGCCCAACAAGTCCAGCAGTTTCTTGAAGATCTGATGGTTGAAAAAGCGAAATGGGAAGCTGAGAAGCTAAAAGCCGAAGCAACCGCCATCGAGAAAAAGACTGATCCTGAAGTCGAAAAGCTGGAAGCCGAAGCCGACGCCCTGGATGCTCGCGCAAGCCGTGACGATGCCGTGGCCGAAGTGGATGCCGCCGACAAAGAGGTCAAAAACGAATTGGCCCGGGCAAAAATACTGGCTGATATCGAAAAATCCGATAACGACCGCGAATCAAACCGTCAACAGATGGACCTTAACCGCAAGGAGGCAAAAACCAATGGAGAAAAAAAACCAGCCGGCCGGAATAGTGGGACGGCTAAAAAAGTTTCTGGGGCTAAGAAAGCCAATGAGCCCAAGAAGAAAAAAGAAAACAGGAAATAGCGCCCATTACAGCAATACCCCAAATGCTTCACCAAACAGCACGGCCGGGCGATTACGAGCTCATAACCAGAAGGTCAAAGACGAGATGGACCAGTTGGAATAAAAAACTTTTAACCCAATAACCTGCCCAGGAGGGTCAACAAATGTCAGATGATAGTGAAAAAATAGCAATTTCAGACAAAAAACAGGTCCAGGTCGAATTTGAGGACGTTGACCTCCTTTCCAATGAGGAACGTGAAGCCCTCGAACTCGACATTGATATGGACGGACCCGGAGAGACAGCGGATGCTGATGCCGAGGCAAAAGCCGCCGCCGAAGCGGATGAAGCTGCCAAAGCCGCTGAAGCTGATAAAGCTGATAAAGCTGCCAAAGCGCCTGAGAAGCCACCAGACCAAAAACCTGTCCAGACGCCGGACAAAACGGCAGATCCGCCTCCAGACGATGGGCAGCCGCCACAACCGCCGGCCTCCGAAACTCCGCCGGCCGAAGGTGAGTCCGAAATAGAAGCACCATTTATCCCGCCTGCGCCGGCATCGACGAAAAACATCTTGTCTGATGAGGATCTGACCAAGTTAGAAGCCGATATGGAGGCAAACAACCAGGCTTTCGACAATGGGGAGCTGGAGTGGAAGGATTACCTGGATCGCCGCGACGATCTGCGAGACGTGAAGCGAGCCCATGAAACGGCACTCGAAAACACAGGCGACGGCGTCCAAACCCAGTGGGAATATGAGCAGGATTATTATCTTTCTTCTCCTGAAAACGCCTGGATACTGGAAAGCGGACCAAGATACGCGGCATTTGCAACTGCTGTCAATGAGATCATGTCCACCGACGAAGGCGAGAATATGTCCGGTCCCCAGCTGTTGGCCAGGGCAAAGGCCGAAGTTGAAAAGATTTTCATTGCCCCGGGCAGTCCCGAAGCAGCCGACCAGGCGGCCAGGGAAGCTGAGGCCGAAGCTGCGAAAAAAGCAGCCAATCTCAAAGCCGCTAAAGACCGGGAAGCCGGACGGCAGGCACCGGAGACCCTGGGCGGCAAACCGGCAGCCGAAATCGATGAGGGTGTCTCCGAGTTCGAGTGGTTAGACAAGCTCGACGGGGAGAAATACGAGGAGGCCATTGAAAACATGACCGAAGCCCAACTCGCACGATATGAGGCGTCGATATGAAAGAGAAAGATATTCTGATTATGACAGTAGGTCTGCCCTATTCGGGCAAATCAACCTGGAGGCGAAGCCAACCGGATTCATGGCCGGTCGTATCGCCTGACAAGATCCGCTACGCAATTCACGGCCATAGATATGTCCGTGAAGCCGAGCCCTTTGTCTGGGCCACGGCTAAAATCATGGTGCGAGCCCTGTTTCTGGCCGGCCACAAAACGATTGTCCTCGATGCCTGCAACGTGTCTGCAGGGCGCCGGGATGATTGGAAAGATCCGCTTTGGCAGCGGAAATATATCGTTATGGACGTTGCGACCGATGCCTGTATTTCTCGCGCAACGGTCAATAAGGATTTTTACATCGTACCGATTATTGAGCGCATGGCGGGTTACCTGGAATACGACGGTGTTTTGTACGGCAACGATGGCAATGACCCCATGGCAGAACATATCGAGAGCCCCCCAGGGGACAAACAACTCTATCACCAGGGACGCGGACCGGAAGCAGATTTATAATTAATGCCTTTTATGACCTACATCGCACCCGGCGACGTTCTAACGCTCGAATGTGAGCTCACAAAGGTAAAGCTGCGAGTGATCAAGGCGCGTGGGCAAAAGATCCGCCTGGCGATCGAGGCGCATGAGGATGTCAAAATAACGAAGGGCGAACCCAAAAAGGAGAAAAAGCGATGATTGAAAAAAAAGAAGACCACCTGAAAGACACCGAGCTGAAAGGCGATGATGACAGGGCACAAAAGGAGATGCGCAAGCCGGTTCCCGGCCCCGGTCCGCTGTGTATCGTGCGAAACAAGACCAGGGTTACCGTTAACCTGGATCTTACAGAAGGCCAGGACGCGAACATTAACATTCATGTTCATGACAAAAGCAACTACCCCAGTCCGGTTTATTCTCACGCCACAAGAATCGGTGAGAATCCGGACAACGAAGTCAATGTCGTATCTGATGAGTGCCTGACAACCAGGGCGCCTGAGAAATAAAAACAGACACCACGACTGAGGAATTTTCCTCGGTCTATCAATACCCCCCGCGGTTCAAATATAGCCGCACAGTTCAATTATAGCTGGGATGTGGGGACGCGGCCAGGACGGCCCCAGACAATAGCAAGCAATTAATGAACTGTTAACTTTTTCCAAGAGTTAGGGAGGTATTACCCATGGCACGTACTATTGTTGGGTTAAATGACCCGAAATCTGTAAAAAAATATTCCGCGTTCCTGGCAACCGATGTGGCCAAAAAGAGTTACTGGTCCAAGAAGTTTATGGGCAAAGGCGATGAATCGTCCATGCCTATCCAGCAGCTCAAAGACCTTGAAAGTGATGCGGGTGAGTACATTTCTTTTGATCTGAGCATGCAGCTCAAAATGCAGCCGGTTAACTTTAGCCGCCTTGCCGCGTAAGTGGTGAGTGATAAGTGGGTGAATTGCTGGGAAGCCCCAAGCGGGTAATCAGCAGCCAAGGGACATTAAATTATGTGTTCAAGGTTCAACGACTATTCCGAGAGGAAGTACGGCCAAGCGGCCGGAAGCGCCCACTACCCCAAACGGGGTAATGATATAGTCTCATCTGCATGGCAACATGCAGCAGCCGCGCAAGCGGCGGGGTAGGTTTAGCGAGCTTACCTGAAGATATTGTGAAGGCGACGATGTCCTGGAGAACAAAGAGGAAGATCTGAAGTTTTACACCGACGGGATCTATATCGATCAGATGAGAGGCGGTGTTAACGCCGGCGGCCGCATGACCCGCAAGCGAACCATCCACTCTCTGAGAAAGGTTGCCCGTCGTCGGTCTTCTGATTGGTGGCAACGGGCTTTTGATGAACTGATCTTTATGTACGGTTCAGGAGCCCGCGGGATCAATGCGGATTTCATCTATCCCACCGGCTACACCGGGTTTGCCAACAACCCGTTTACCGCACCGGATTCCGAGCATATCGCCTATGCCGGAGCGGCAACCCAGAAAAGCGAGGTCCTGGATAACGGCAACTTCAAGATGACCTTGACAGAAATCGACAAGGCCGTCGCAGTCGCCGCCATGATGGGCGGAGGATCTGGAGGCGGAGGCGCCGGGACCGACGGCAACACCCAGACCCCCAAGATCCAGCCTATTATGATCAACGGGGAGCGGCATTTCGTAACCCTTATGAACCCCTGGCAGGTTTTTGATGTCCGCACCAATGCAGGTTCCGGCCAAT
>JAJRVC010000457.1 GCA_024277475.1 Deltaproteobacteria bacterium | reverse complement strand
AGCCAGTATTTTCGCCCGGGCCAATTCGTTTTTCACCTCTTTGTCAGCAGCATCGACTTCGGCCACGGCATCGTCACGGCTTGCGCGAGCATCTAAGGCATCGGCTTCGGCTTCTAACTTTTCAACTTCCGGCGCTGTCTTGGCATCGATGGCGCTTGCTTCGGCTTTCAACTTCTCAGCTTCCCACTTGGCTTTTTCAACCATCAGATCTTCGAGAAACTGCTGGACTTCCTGTTGTCGTTGGGCCGCGGCCGCTTCGGCTTCGGCTTCCGCAATCACCTCCGGATCTTCCGGATCGCGGAACGGGTCTTTTTCGCCGTTGATCTTTCGGATACGCTCGACAAATGCATCCTTGGATGGGATATCCGAAAGGTCGAGGACCGGGTCCAGGATTTGGATGGTGACTTCGGGTGGGATCTTGGTTGTCAGCTCCATCATGGCATCGAACATGGCCTGGCGGACGGTGGCCGTATGGGCCTGTTCATCGACTGCAAAATCGCCCTGGGTCTGGGTGATATCGTTTAGAGTCTCACCGGTCTCCGGATCTTTCGTATTGATATCCACAAATTCAGGCTGTCCTTTTTGCCCGGTAATGCGGAATTGTTTTTCCTCGGTCCAGTATTGCTCCATAAGGCTCAGCTTCATTTCGCCTGCAAGCTGGAAGGCAAGCCGCATGTTGTCAAACATCGAAGCGGTTAGAACAGTCCCCATCTCATAGCGCTGGGTAATGGCCTTGCCTGAGACCGCGTTTGATTGGCGCCCCATCATCTCATCATTGACGCCGGCGGTACGCTCGATGTAATCCGCGTCCTGGCGCAGCAGCATAATGTGTTCTTCAACGAGTTTGGTTTCCTTGTTTATCTTGACCTCGGTGCCACTTTTTTTGATAATCAGACCATCGGGCCGGTCCAGCTCCTCTTTGAAATTATCCCAGTCGTCGGTGGCATCATCGTCTGCAATGGTTTGATTGGTTTGCAGGATGAAAAGGGCCTTACTCCACCGTTTGTTGAGATCCTCCTGGGGATCTCGAAGCTGTCTGATCAGGCCATAAGGGGTGTTGTCGGTTTTTTTGCGGTAGCAAAACAGCGGGATGAAGGGAAACCGGTTGTGGTTATAGGGGCTTTCCTGATTGGCCAAAGCGCCGGTGGAACAAAACAGCATGCAGTTGACCTGCATCCGGATTGCATCATACAGGCTCGCATAGCCGCCGTTGACCAGGTATTTGTGATCTTCGAACTGATCGTTATAGCGCACACCGTTGAGACTGCCCAGCTCCGGGCCTTTCATGATCTTGGCTCGAACAGGAATTCGATACCAACCCTCGATTAATCGGACGCGGTTTCGAAAATAGGTGGACTCAACTCCGTGCCAATCGTCGAGAAGAAAACCCGTCTCGCCTTCGACCGGGTCCACGTCCAGGCCGCCCATGTCCTCTTCGTAATAGAGGTGGTCATTGATCGATGCTGCTTTGATCAGCCCGGCACGCTCCGGGAACATTGCACACCCAATATCCAGGTCCACGAATTTTGAGCGGAAAAAATAGCGGGCATCCGACATATCAAGTTCTGTTGACAGCGAATCATACCAGCAATTACGCCAGTCCTCGAAACGGCAAAATATCGGTTCATCGGAACCATCGCTTCTGACACCGTATTCCAGCCAACCGATTCCGCACTTGACCATGTCCTCGAATGCCCGGGACCGTTGAAAGGTCTCTTTGTTGGCATCAGATAGGTATTTCATGCCCTTGGTCTTGGTCTCAGCAGACGGGCCGTGCTCTTTTTTGCGGGGCAGGATCTTGTAATCAATACGGGTCCGTTTTTCGGTCCCCAGCACCCAGTCAACAGCGGGTTTGATCTGGTTGTAAACAGATGCCTTTTGGCCGCGGGCTATGAGTTCGTCCTCATCTTTTTTTGACCATTGTTGACCGTCATAGAATTTGTGATCGGTCATTTGCTCGGTTCGGCCTGCTGCCTGCAGTTGTCGCTCGCGATACCACCAGTTAATCAGCCGGCGCATGTTTTTTTGCACGTCGGGACCGTCCAGGACGTTGTCGCGCTTTTCAACAGGTAAATGCAGATCTTCAAGTTCTTCTTCCTCGGTGATCCCGAGTCCCACACGCTCATCGAATCGATGGATTTCGATGTTTTCAAATCCCATGGTAATTGCCTCAGTTCATAACGGGTTCGCCGTCAATCGATAGTTTCACCCTGGCTTCTTCGGCTGTGATCATGTTTTGCATCTCCTCATAAGGCGGCATGTTGACCAGGCTGTCTATTGCGTCCATAATCAACCACGCCACCTCCGCCAGTTGTCTGGTTGTGGGCGTAGAACCTAAGTCGAATAATTCGTAGAGCTCCAGCGCTTTTGCAAATATGTATTCCTGATATGTTGGCGGCATCTTTGGAGACACCTGCTCGTAATGGTCCTCGGAATACA
Source organism: Deltaproteobacteria bacterium (assembly GCA_024277475.1). Next base: position 2,515 of record JAJRVC010000457.1, on the reverse strand, counting down.
TCCAGGCTTGATCGAGTGTGATCAGATACCGCTTACCGGCATTGCTCGATCTGGGCACCCTGGGCTTTAGAATCAATGCCGGTTTTTTCTCCCAGTAGCCGAATTGCGTTGTGATCTGCATCGGGCATCCCTCCTGGATATTCGACGGGTTGTATGGTGTTTTGGCTCAAATAGCGCTCAACGACACTGCCGTCCTCACACCAGGCGATTTTTAATACTGTCATAATTAACAGTACCTATTTCACGCCGAACCCGCCGCCCATGGCAGGCGGATTGTAAAACCTGATCCCAAAGGGCACCGGGGCCACCGCCGGATCATCAGACCAGCCAATCTCTGCCGTCGATACAGGCTCGAAAGTTCCGTCCATCTCCACCAGGCGGACCGTTTGCAATCCGAATAAAAAGAGACCTTCCTCGGTCATGGTAACCGTGTATTCAAGCTCCGGTCCTTGCCAGAGTTTCACAGAGCTGCTGGTATCGTCAGAAGGTGCGATATAAATTGCGTATTCGATCTTTTCCCCGTCATTGTTGGGGGCAGTCGCATCCCATTGCAGGGTCATTTGATTGGCAATCTTGTAATCGACTGCCTGGGCTTTTTCGGTTGGGAAAAGAAATAAAAGACCTACGAGTGCTGTGATTAAAAAAATTGTAGCTTTCATATTGCCATTGCTCCTCTGTTTCTTCGTTTCCATTTGCCGGTTTTGGGTTTTTTGCGGTTATTGGTAACGAGACGGACAAATACGTATTGCCCGGCATCGTGGATATGAGAGAATCGGTTTTTGACCGGAGTATCCGAATAGATCCCGGAGCCTGCGCCGCCGACCTCTGAAAAATGATAACCGCCCATAAATCCGTTGATAAAACGAACGCAGGACGGATCGATCAGCACGCCGTCGATGACTGCGAGCTGATTGTCAATTGCGTTATAACGTGCGGAGGGATTTTGCTCAGACGGCCTGACATCCACACCCTCTTCGCGCATCAAAATTGCGTTGGAGGTCCAGCCGCCGTCTTTTTTGCTAAACTTGTTTTCGCCGGCCGGATCTGCCCAGTCCGTGAACTCGGCACCCGGAAACTCGATATTGCATTGGGCAACCACCCATTTGGTGAACTGGACAATGTTCATTTTGTCGTTGCAAAATTCGCGATAGACATGGATCTGCATGGGAGACGGGACCCCCACGACCAGACAAGCGGGAATGTTGCCCGAATTGTCCCAGCCGCGATAAAGGGGGGTCCCGGACCAGATCAGCTTTTGCTTGGCAACATGGTAGGATCGTTTGAAATTGTTGTAGACCAGCTTGCCGGTGACGATGATCCCGGGCTTGCCTTCGACATACATGGCCAACCAGTCCGGATGATCAGCGTAATCGTTGATCAGATCGTCGTAATAGCCTTTTCGGAGGTTGGGCTCGTTTTCTCGCGCCGGCTGCCAGAAGCCGTAATGATTTTTTAACGGGGCTTTTTCCGGCACCGGTCCCGGGACTTCGGTTTCCCACTTAAATTCGTGATAGGTTTCGTGTTCGACATCAGGGGGGTTGGTGGTCTCGATACCAAAACGGGGCGCTGGAATATCCAGCTCCCCGTCGTCGTCGTACCAATCATCAGGAATGTAGCCAAACTTGGCTTTGAACCAGGTCGCGACTTGCTCGGCTTTGGGATAACGTCCTATTCTGGTTTTTAAGATGCGCTTGATCTCACCGGCCACTTCGATGGACTCATCTATCCAGTAGCCGGTGACTTCCAGAGATTTGAATTTCTTCAGGTCGGCAATGCGGTCACAAGAGCGAAAAAGGATTTCAACTTCAAAGCCTCCCTCGTCCCCGTGACGCAACGTATAAATTTTACGCTGCTTCTGGTATTTGCCCCAGTCGAACCAATCAAATACGGTCGCCTGGGTGGTGTCAATGAGCTCGTCGTAGGTGTTGCGGACAACAACCCACTTGGAACGCTTGTATCCCCACTCCCGGGCCAGGTGCAGGGGAAGGTAACGGCATACGTCCCATGTTGCTCCGGTGGTTTTGCCTGATCCAACAGGGCCGACAATGCCGCGCACCTGACCCGGGTGCATATGGAATTTGTCGATCGTTGGGACAGGACGGTATTTTTTTATCTCCGCGTCCGGATATTTCTCTGCGAGCTGTTGCGCCATTTCTTATGAATCATAAAATAGCGCCTCCTGGCTGGGTTATGAGATACCGTCCTGGCTTCTCAGTTGTGATCGGATACAGACTGCTCCATAGTCCTTGGAATTGAAAATCACCTTGCCATAAAATCGGGTCCCGATAATAATCCGTTCCTCTGAAATATCGTCCAGGGGTTCGTCGCCGTTCATGCCTTCCCTGGAAAGCGGTACCACCTCGTTGCTTATGTCGATACGGTCCCGGTTATTGTTCATCGCCTTTCCAATCCTCTTCGGCAAGCCCCGCGCCCTTGGGCTTATGATAGTCCGGCGCCTCGTAAATAATCGCACGCTCCTGGCCTTCGTCCTTATCCAGTGAATAGGCCTGTCGTT
>JAJRVC010000456.1 GCA_024277475.1 Deltaproteobacteria bacterium | reverse complement strand
CGGCATAATTGATGATGCGGTTGCAGAAGTAAGAGGACGGCAGAATGCGCGTCCTTAAAGCAGTGATCGACACCAACATCATGGTGAGCATCGCTTTTTCTAAAAAGGGCCTGGCAAGAACACTCAAGGACATGATTGCCGATGACTGCTTTATCATAGCAACGTCGGTCGCAATTTTAAAAGAAGTCTATCATGTGCTTCATTATCCGCGGATACTCAAGCGGTTCTCACCATCAGAAGCAGAAATCAACGAGTTTATCGAGCTTATTTTAGAGCATGCCTTTATCACAAAAGGTGCTACCTCCGGTTAAAAATGGACCCGCCTTCAACATTTTCCGGACCCATGTCAAAGTTGCTGGTTTTGAAGATGAAGTCAGGAAGTCACCGGCTTAGAAGCTCAAGCCTGCCGTTGTCGGCATAGAGCCCGCCCTGCCAGGATTAAAAAAGACCCCGCCCCGCCCAGAGCCCGCAGTGTAAACCGAAGATAACAAGCATGTGGTTATTGATTGAGGGAAGATTGAAGCTCGCTTACAACACGATAAAGATTTCTGAGGTGGTTTTCGAGACGTGATATTCGACCAACTATCGATTCCATGGACTGCGCATCGATTTTTCTTTCGGATAGCGCCGGCATCATATCGGACAGGATATTACCGATGGCAGTGGGTTGAGCGTTATTGACCTTGGCAGTAGAAGTATTTTGATGAGTCGGAGCAGCCGGCATGCGGTTTTTAAGCCATTTGACACTATCGACAAAGCCGATCTTAAGCTGGTGCATGACAAGTTCGATGGGGTTAAAATTCCGCCGGCATGAAAAGCATCTTGCAAGATTGTGAGCGGCATTGACGGAAGTGTCAAAACCGCCGCATATGGGGCAGGCAAAAGACAACTTGCCGTTGCTGTTTTGGCTGGGAGGGCCGAGCAGGGTTTCAATAACCCGGTCTATGGGAACCCGGTTGCGTAAAAAGTTCAGTTCTCCGGGTGAAAAGCGGCGTGTCATGTTGATTTTACCGCAGCGGTTTTTTTGCGCGAGGCTTGATTCAAGCGCTTGGATTCATGCATCCGAAAACTGGGGCCGTCGATACTGATGATGACCGCATGATGCACCATGCGATCCACTATGGCAGCAGTGACTACGGGGTCGCCAAGGTACTGGCCCAGGGCCTTAAAGTCTATGTTGGTTGTCAAAATGGTGGTGTTTTTGCAGTACCGGCCCTCAATGACTTTGAAGAAAAGCGAGGCGTTGCGGCTTGATTCCTGTTCCAGGCGGTCAAAACCGATTTCGTCGATCAAAAGGATATCGGGCCGCACATACGCCTTAAGCTTGTCTTCGAAGCTCTCATCGGCCAGGCCGGACAAAAGATCCCGCAGCATAAAGGAGGCCGTTACATAACGGCAGCGGTACAGGCGCTGACAGGCAAGCAGCAAAAGCGCCTTTGCGATATGGCTCTTTCCGGCGCCGGAACTGCCGGCCAGGATCAGCCACTGTTTACGTTCGACAAACCCCAGGGTGGCAAGTTCCATCACCTGGCGTTTGTCGATGCCGGTCTGGAACGTGAAGTCAAAGTCCGAGAGCAGCTTGCGCTCGGGCAGTCTGGACTCACGGATGCGCCGCTCTATACGCCTTTCGATCAATGATACGGCCTCAACTTCCAGGAGACGTTCAAGCACTGCTTCGGCCGGCAGGTTCTCCTTTGTCGCGACAGCCAATGTTTCATCCAGCGCCTTTTCCATGCGCGAGAGCTTCAGCGTTGCAAGATGTTTGCGGATATTATCCATCGCGGTCATCGACAGGCTCCTTGAAAAGTCCGCTGTACTCTTCCAGCGGACGTTGTTTGATTTCCGGCAGCAGCGCAAGGCCTTGCGAGGCCGAGCGGCTGCTCATGTATTCCAATTGGCGAGGGCTATGACGGGCTTTTAAAATTCGTTCCACGGCCTTGGCTTCAAAGGCGTAATACTTCAACGCATGAAGCATCGCTGCGTGGATATCTTCGCAATGATAACGTTCCTTGAGACGCAGGATATAACGCGCCTGGAACCCGCAATGGTGCCGATGGCGGCCTTTGAGACCCTCCAGAAACGTCTCTGTGCAATCACCGAGCGACAAAAAAGCCTCTTTCACCGGTTCAAGCCCATAGCGCACTTTTTCCGATTTGCGATGAGCAGGGTCCTCCACCGTCTGTGACGCTCCCATGGGTTTGCGCTCATGCTGTGCGATCATTTGAAGATCCGGACTGTACACAATGATCTCGTTTTCCGTGGCTTTGACCGTGAGGATATCGGCGATGTATTCATAAGGCACCGAATATAGATTGGTCTCATGTTCCAAAAAACCGTCCACCCGGCAGACCCGCAACGCCACCTCGGCACTGTCATATGGATGTGCCGGCAGCGGTTTCAATGCGGCTTGCTCTTGTTCCAGAAAAAGTTCCAATGGTTTTCGGCCGGTGGTGTCATGGATATGTACATCCGAGCGATTGGCCAGCCACCATGCCGCCGTCTGCTTCAGATCCTCCAAGTCTTCAAATTCCCGGCCATTTAGCAAATTTTTCTCAATGTATTGAAACGGCTCTTCAACCTTTCCCTTGGTTTCCGGCCGCCCGGGCAAACATCCCACCGGCCGGCAATGATAATGGGTGATGAAAGCCACGAATGCCGGGTTGTATACCGGCTGGCCGGCTTCCCATCGCAGGATCACGGTTTTCTCCCCGTCATACAGACAGGTAGCAGGAACACCGCCAAAATGGGCGAATGCATCCTGGTGACGCCGGATCAAGGTGTAAAAACGACGGTCTGTGGTAAAAGAGATATAATGCCGGCGTGAAAAACCCAGAATATATGAAAAACACAGCACCTTCTGACGGCCGCTACGGGTGAAGTTCAGCGTATAAGGACTCCAGTCCATTTGACCCTGATGTCCCGGCAGGGTCTCAAAGCGCACCACCGGCTCTTTTTTAGGCCGTGGCCGGATCTTCCGCAAATAGTCCGTGACAATGGTCCGTCCTCCGTCAAAGCCGCTTTCCGTAAGCTCTTCGTACACCCGCACGCCGGTGATATCGGGATACTTTTTCAGGAGTTCTTTGATCATCGCTTCGAAGGCATCCAGTTTGCTTTTGCGCGAAACAGGCCTGCGATGCTCGAGTACATCATGCCCTTCTTCCCGTTGCTCGCGGTTTTTGCGCAGGATTCGCCGGATCGTGTTGCGGCCCATGGCAAAATGACGGGCAAGGGCACGAATGTGCCAGCCCTCCGCATGCAAAAGAATAATCTGATGTTCCAGATCCTGCCTATCACGAACAAAAACTACCATCGCGCAAGATGTCCGTGCATCCTGGCCAGTACCGATTGCAACCGTTCGATGACGGGCAGTACACACTCCGGCTGACAGGTATTCAATTTATCCGTGGTGATGCCTGACAAATAAACTTCCATTTTGACCAGTCGATTGTAAAAATTATTGCACCAATTCCGGTGGGGACGGGGCGGCTGCCTCTCGTTCAAGATCGATTCAGGAAAACTAAGGATCAGCTCGTAGTTCCATCCCGGTTCCCTGAGCAGCAACCGGACCAATTCCGCAGTTTCAGCTCCGGTAAAGCCGTATTTTAATACCGTGGTCAACGCTTTTGTCTGGTTGCCCGCGGGCAACCGCGATAGCTCCCGGCCAATGGAGATGTTAATCAGTCCCAGCTTGAGATGATCTAGTAACTCATTGCTTAGCTTTTCCACCAATTTGAGACGGCGGCACACAAAGCTCTTGTGGCGATTTAACATCGTCCCTATTTCTATCTGGCTTAAATGATCCTCCCGGTACAACGAACGGATCACCAGAGCGCTTTCCAGGTCTGCAATAGTACGCGCCTTGATGTTCAGGTAAATAATGGCGGCCTTCATGGCCCGCCGGCCACCAGGCATGAGCCGGGCCTGCAAGCTTTCATAACCCAGTCTGCGCCCGGCCCGCAGCCGCTTGAACCCGTCCACCATTTCGTATCTACCGTTCAGTTGCCCGACGACTACGGGTGTCAATTGACCATATTTTTGCATGGAGCGCTCCATGGCATTTTCAGCTGCGGGCTGGACGATCCTCAAATCCGCGTAGCTCTCACCGATACTATCCGGCAAGATCGTTATGTAGGGGCTTTCAGACATGGTGCCAGAGTATCTCATGGCGCCAAAGATGTCGATTGTGTCTTAAAAACAATTTCGGATTAGTCGGTCAATATTTAAATGTTTTTCAATTAGTTATATCTTCATTGCGTCTTAAAAACATTTTTTGATTAGTTTGTTAATATCGCCAATAATAACACTACATTATACAGTTAATGCGTCTTAAAAACCTTCTGCGATTTATGGCGCTCGTACATGGGATTGGACCTTCACATGGTGCATAATCTGCTCAATGATATATTCCAGTACGACGAGATGCTCCGAACCGATGATTTCCGCAACAACATCCTTTGGCAGGCCCAGCTTGATGCGACTGGGCGGTATGCCAGCATTGGCTTTTTTCAGTGGCGCCGCCGGCGGGTCCTTAGCACGTGACAATTTTGCGCTTAAGTAGTTGGCCTTAAAATAATTGCGGTTTTTCCGGTTCCAGTCCGTACATCGCCGGCGATGATTTTCACTTCTACACTCCGGATCGCTACATGTCACTTGTCTGCCGATCTGACGCGGGTCCGGCATAAACCATTTGCGGCAAATTCGGCATGGCCGCTTGCGTGTGTGTGCTCTTTGCATCGTGCCCTCTCATATACTGGTAGATAGATGGCACGACATTATAGGGGGATTGCCTTCTGAAGGCACGAGGTGGGTTCGAAAATTAGTTTACATTAGTCTCAGAACTACCGGTTTAGTGGGTCCGATTTCCGCCGACAGGTGGGTCCATTTTTGACCGGAGGTAACAAACGAGGGGGGAAAATATCTTCCCACGTTCGATCCCCCGATCCATAATATGGTGCGGCACCCCGCCTGAAGAATCAATTCTTACATTTCCTCGCATATTTTTTGAGTATCAAAGCAATAATGCATTTATTCATGAACGTCCCCCGCAGCGCGCAAATATTTCCCGCAACTTCTCGGTTAATGCCAGCCTGTCTCCAAATAGAACTTAATGTCCCTTTTGGGATACTCCTTTTATTCCGTGGAACAATCACAACTCTGTTTTCCCCGTTATAATCTCCAGCAAAAACGTCTTCTTTGCCATGCCTTCTGAAAACAATGCCTATCTGATCTAATAGAGG
>JAJRVC010000455.1 GCA_024277475.1 Deltaproteobacteria bacterium | reverse complement strand
TAAATTATAACTGTAAGCACCAATAGAATCCGTATATCCCTTGATGATAAACTCCTTATCCGGATTTTGAATTGCAAAATCAGCAATTTTATCCAGGATTTCAAAAGATTCCGGCGATAACATATTTGAATCGTACTTGAAATAGATAATTTTTTTATAGGTTGCAAAAGGCCACTCCCGGTTGGTTTTCATTAACCGGTCTGAGCTGTTTCTTTTTGCTGCGATAGAAGGCTCTATATTCTTATTTTCAACATTTGGTGAAACTGTCGCCGGGGTCCGTTTTTCAGACTCCAACTGGGAATAAGTTTGATTAACCTCTTGGGGGGGGTCAGGAGAAATAACCTTTTTTTCCTTTAACTCGTGGAAATCATATCTTTTTTGTGCGATTTCATCCGTTCGCCACATAGTTGAGTCTTGAGTCTGAGATTTATATAAAACATAGGACGAAAAAATGAATAATAAGACAAAAAGGGTTTTAATCCACAGCCATCTTTTTGGAGAAGAAGGTTGATCGGGAATAAGTTTTTCATTTTTCTCTTTTTTAAAAACAAATGGGGGGGGCGTGTTAACATTCCAATCAAGGATGCCTTTTTCCTGAAGTTCGCTGCCGCATTCCTTTACTATCGCCGCATTGACTGTCTTTTTTTTATATGAATATCCCTTTTTTAGAGCAAAATCACAGATCGAATTGATCAGGCTTAGATTACCCCGTGAGAAAGAAAAAATTTCATGGATGGCTTTGCTGCTGAAAATATTTTTCTTTGTTCCTGCGGTACCCAGGCAGTACTTGATATAGTGGGCCGTATCCTCTTCGTTTAAGGGGTCAAGATTACAAACCACGGCGATTTTTTTGGAAACCCTTTTCACATTTTTCTGCACTGATTCATCAACCCACCCTTTTCGTCCAACCAAAAGAATGGAAATCATTTTCCTGTCATTCAGTTCGATATCCGACAGAAGCGCCAACTCTTCAAAAAGCTCAGTTTTCAATCTGTCGGCGTCATTGATTATCAGCAATACATTTTTGTCGATAGCGTGAGAGTCGCGTAAAAAATTTCTTAAATGAACTAAAAAGGCACTTTTGCTTTTAAATTTCTTGTTGAATTTAAAACGAACTGAAAGTACATTAAAAAAATCAAGCCTGCTAAGCTCCGGATTAGAAAGTATGGCAATAATAAATTCGTCCTGGAGAATATCCGTGAGCATTTTAATCAGGGTATTTTTACCGGTCCCGCTGTCACCGGTCAAGAAAACGATCCCATCTCTCTTCATAATGGCTTCTTTCAGGGTTGAAGCAACTTTGGGTAGTTTGCCGCCAAGCCAAAGAGATGTTTTGCCTTTGTCGGTGTCAAAAGGATTTTCAGCAATATTATAGTAATCTAAATACATTCGGATTTCAGGGTTCGGGGCTGTACGTTCTGGGTTCAATGGTTGAAGACTGACTATTAAAAAGACAGAGCACTGTGATTCAATCAATTCACGGTTCCGGCCAGGCGGTGTTTCATGCGAACCCGGTTGCCGGCAGCCAAAGCGACCGGTTTAATCAGAAAAAACAATTTTGTAATAAATGATGTTTCACGCAAGGTTTCAGTGCTATAATTATTTCGTTAAGCGTTTTAACGCTAAACCTTTGAGCCCTGAACCCATGAACCCCGGAATCCGGAACCTCTGAACTCTGAACCTTCAACTCGTCCAAGGCTCCGCAATTTTTACCTATCCTAATGCTCAAAATCAAGACAAAAGTGTTAACCATGGGAAGATGGAAATATATTCACTGATTTCATAAAATTTCCGGGTGGCGGAAAAACATGAAATGTGCTATCATTACAGATAATTCAGGTTGCAATTGAGGGTACAGTTGCGATAAGGGTAAAACGTAACCGGTTACAGGTTCAGGGTTCAAGGTTCAGGGTTATAAAATGCTCACTTTATCAAATAACTGCCAATTTAGCTCCAAACTTTGAATTTAAGGTCCGCCTCACTATGAGCTGGAAGCTGGCAGATCAATTTTGCAAAAGACAAAATTTCTTAATTCTAAAATCTAACATTGTATCGGACTTGGCTGTTCTATAAATTCCTACAGGGGCGAAAAATGATACTTAAATTTAAAATGATTAAAATGGTGCTGTTTGCTTTTTCAATTCTTTTATTTTTTTCAACATCGATTGTTTTGTCGGCCGAAACGTCTCTTCTGACGACTATCCGCCTCAAGGAGGAATATAACAGCAATATTTTATTTACCGAATCTAAAGCGAACGATGATTTTATTTCTTACGTGATTCCTTCACTCAAGCTCAAATACGCCACCGAAATTCTAAACCTGTCGGCCCTGGCAGACTGGAATGCTATGTTTTACTGGAATAATTCAGACCTGAATACAATCAACCAGCGCTATGGATTGGAAAGCAGTTATCGCCTGACGGAGCGCTGGTCGGTTTCGGCTGATGGCCGCTTTGTCAAGGATACAACGCTTGACTCCCAGCTTGATGAAACAGGTTCGGTGGGCAAGCGCCAGAATCGGTACAGATATAATGCCGACGGCGGGGTTGCCTACGCAATGTCCGAAAGAACTGAAGTCGGTGCCGATTATGCCTTTCAAAAAACAGACTACCAACGCAAGTCAAGTGTGGATACAACCTACCAGACAATCAGCGTATACTATCAACATAAATTGCAAAACGAAAAAGATACCATCAGCATCTTTCCAAAATTTGGTTGGGGAGATTCGGATGATTTTGACGCCTACAACTCCTCTCTTAACCTACGCTGGGAGCATCCATTCAGTGAGACCCTCGACACCTCGATTTTAGTCGGTGTAAGAAATACAAGCGTTGATTACAAAGATGACAGGGGCAACACCACCGACTGGGGGGGCATAGCGGATATGTGGCTGCGCAAAAAAGGCGAGGTGACAACGGGCTTATTGGGTTTTAGCAACGATCTGCGCACCCGATCCAATGGAGAAATAATTAATGTTTCCCGGTTGTATACCAATATAGACCATCGATTGTCCCGGCGATTTGGTCTCGGTTTCAGAGGAAACATCTATTATTCCAACCTGATAGAAGATAGTCCGGAGAACGATGATGACAGATGGTATTTTGACGTCAGTCCATCCGCCTTCTACCGGCTGACAGAGGATCATCTTTTACGGCTGCTTTATAGTTTTAACCAGCAAACAGAGCTTGACAGGAAAGGAAACCCCAAAAAAGATCGTCATCGCATATGGCTCCAGCTCACTTTTAACTTTCCCAAAACATGGTAAGGGGCAACGAAGCTGAAAGCTCAAGGCTGAAAGGCAAAAACCGGACGGCGAGAGGGATGATCCCTAACCATCTAAACGACATATAAATCGAGAAGGGCACCGGCGGCATGGCTGGTGCTTTTTTTTTTAGGCACTTAGTAAGATTTTTCCAACAACATAATGTAAGAAACTGATGAACGTCGAACATCGAATGAATGTATTCTGTCTGTTTTGTAAAAGATTTAGCAACCTGTCGGGTCGTAGCCTGAAGCGTTTCCTTCCTTCGACATTCGATATTCAATATTCTGCGGTTCGCTGTTCCGTCCGGCGACCCAATCAGCCGGTTTAGGAATCGAAAAACCCTGCCATTTGGCGTTTCACATAAGCAATAAATGACTGCCATTTACCAACAGCCGTGATTTACCCCCCTACCCGGCCCCGGCATTAATCACCTTTAAAACTCCCGCCTAAAATTGTGAAAACTTTTTCCTATATTTATAAATATACCCAATAATATTGTGAAAACTTTTTCACAATTCAAAAATTTAAGGTTCGATGTCGGACATGATTTGAAGTAAAAGCAATTTTTTATATACTATAAATACAGTTGGTTAAGTTAATATCTGCTTTTTTTCAGGAACAAATGTCTGTTTGGTATAGTTATTGAAGAATGTGAGAGACAGAATATTTCGTAACCGTTCACAGGTTCAGGGTTCAACGTACAGGGGTTAAGGACAAAGAAGGCAATAAAGACTCAAAGGCCTCGTTAGAAAGGAATCAAACCGGATTGCGGTTACAGGCTGTAAATCGTTGTTGAAAAAAAGGCAGGTTTGAAAATGAAACTTAAAAAATACAAACTAATTTTTCTTTTAGTAGTTTTAATGACGGGATTATCAATTACGGGATGGACGATCTCCACCCATTACGATCATACTTATATCAATGGTGAACTCCAAAAAGAGCTGAAAAATGACAGCCAAACCGGCAACACCCTAGCGGGGGACATTCGCAATAACAGCCCAATACTATTTTTGATTTCCACTGGATTGATCGGTCTGGTGGGAGTCCGCAGACAAACCAAAAAACCAGGGTCGGTGTTCACGGGTGCAAAGGCTCAGGGGTCGAAAGGTGATGAACATCGAACATCGAACATTGAACATTGATGTGGCCGCAAAAAGGCACAAAAAGCACAAAAATAAAATTTCACACTTAATAATTACAATAGGTTATAAGATCAAAATTCAAGAATTTTGTAAAAAAACCTATACCTTCGATTGATGCTTTTCGTTTGCCGCCGTCTCCCCCGCCGAGACGGGATGACTGATCGGATTTTATACATTAATGTTCGTCCTCCGGTAAATGAAAAATGCATCTCTGTGCCTCTGTGGTGAGATCAAATACCACCATTCTAAGGGTTTACGAAGAAATAAATTCACAATTTTGGAAGTTGAGGCGCCCGGCCGGCAAGACGCGGAAGCACAGGAATATCAAGCATATTTCGAGCTTCCGCAACGCAGCCGGACGGGATGGATCGGCGACCAAAATGTGAAGTTATTTTTGAGTGAGCCCTAACTATCGCCGAATTCTTCCGCCACCTCAGCAAGCGTTTCATCCAGCCTGCCAATGACCGTGTCAATGGTCTCATAGCTGATAATTCCCGGCGGTTCGATGCGGTTGACCCTGGCATTGTTTAAGGTGCCGCCGGTTACCACTCCCCGTTTGAAAAGGCCTTTGGATACCGCCCAGCCTATTTCCGGGGTCGGGTACTCCAGACCGATGAGCAGCCCCTTGCCTCTGACGTCAACCAGGATCGCATGCTTCTCCTGCAGCCCTGCCAATTTTTGCATGAAATAATCACCTTTTTTTTGAATTTGGGCCGGCAGGTCATTTTCCAGAGTAAATTTGATGGCGGCAATGGCGGCCGCACAGGCCAGGGGGTTGCCGCCAAAGGTCGGAGATCCCAGGATCCAGGGGTTGTCCTGTAATTCTTCGACCCACAGATGCGGTCTGGCGATTATGCCCGTAATCGGCATGACCCCCCCACCGAACGCTTTACCGAAAGTGAGAATATCCGGCACCACTCCGAAATACTCACAGGCCCACAGGGTTCCGGTACGCCCCATGCCGGTTTGAATTTCATCCAAAATTAAAAACACTTCATATTTATCGCAGACGGCACGCAGCTTTTGCAGGTAATCGTGCGGCGGCAGCACGATTCCAGCCTCGCCCTGGATCGGTTCCACGATCATGCCGGCTACGGTTTCGCCCACGGCGATCAGATTTTTAATGGCGCTTTCAGCCGCATCGGCATTGCCGAATTCCACGTGCTGCACCCCCTGGATCATTGGCAGGTACGGTTTTCGGTAGCCTCCCTTGCCGGTGACGGACACCGCCCCCAATGATTTTCCATGAAAGCCGTTAACGGTAGAAATAAAATAATGTTTGCCGGATGCCAGGCGGGCCAGCTTGAGCGCCATTTCGTTGGCTTCGGCACCCCCGTTGCAAAAAAAGGCATATTTCAAGTCACCGGGGGTACACATGGCCAGCAGTTTGGCCAGATATCCCCGTAACGGATCGACCAGTTCCTGGCTGTGAAGCGCATAGCGGTTGAGCTGAGCCGCTAGCGCCTTTACAATTTCAGGATTTCTGTGCCCGGCCGTATAAATGCCGAACCCCCCGAGACAGTCGATAAATTCATTGCCGTGGGTATCTTTGAATGTTTCCTGTGAATCTTCCCATTCGACAACAGCGGCATCGGTTGAAACGGATTTGCGATATTTGAGCCATCCCGGGTTTACATGTTCGTTAAAGTTTTCAATGGAATCAAGGATGACCCGATCCTTCTCTTCCTCGTTGAGTTCTTCCTTTAAAATATAATCCAATATCCGTGATGCCTCCTGTAATACCGCACCTTTGTACTCACTCATTTTTTTTCTCCTTTTGATGAATAAACTAATTTCGTTTTAACTGTTTCACCGCCCGTTTCGCTTGAGGCGCAGAGGACTCAGAAAGAGAAGATAAACATCGAAGGTTGGAAACGCTTGCACCGTATGTCGCTAAATCTCTTTAAAGCAGACAGAATACATTTAGAAGCTTAAGATTATTGAGTACGTCGCCTGTTTTTTCCCTTTCAGCTTTTCAGCCTTAACACTGAACCCTTCAACCTCTGAACCCTGAACCCTGAACCTCTGAACCCAGAACCTCTGAACCTCTGAACCCAGAACCCTGAACCTCTGAACCCAGAACCCTGGTAGACTGGAGTTTTTGGCGTCAGTCATTTTATGACAATCTCGTAAAAAGTCAAAATTCTCGAATCTTGACTTCATAATTTATTGAAATTATTAAGTACGAAATTTTAGTTTTGAGCTTTTTGTGCCTTTTTGCGGCCACATCATTTTATTGAATCCTCTAATTTAGCCCTTAAAAATGGACTCACTTTAGAACAGCCTCGTTTCTTCAATCTCATCCACCGTGATTCCCAATTTGGCGGCTTGCCTTAGATAATAATTTCTGGGCTCCGGATCAAGCATTTCCGGCGGGAACACCCCCGTTGTTTCAATCATATTGTTGACGAACAGCTTGGCAAACAGAAAGGCGGATTGGCCGGTCAGAAAGGACTCATGGGAAATCCCGTATTTTTCAAAGCAAACCGTCAGACCGGGTGCATTTATGTAATTATCAAAACGAACGGATTGACCGTCTTTTTTGCCCTGGACGCGAATCAAGGTGGTGCCCTCTTCCATGGCCATACCTTCCGAAAGGGCATCTTTTATGCTTTCGGGATTAGAAGGCGCGGGGGGCGTCAGTTTGCATACCAGCTTCAACGGAACGACGGAGTTCCCATCCAGCTCTACAGGCTCTTCATTCAGTAACCCCATTTTGTAAAGAGATTCCGCCAGTTCGCAGGCGGGACCGCCGTACTTGAATGTTGCGGCTTTGAGCCCCTTGAAAAACATTCCGAACGTCACCGGTTCTTCATGCTCATGGTCCACCATGCGACGCGGTCCGAGCCCACGAAATTCAATCATCTCCGGATTGTTAAACGGTGAAACCAACTTATATTCCCCGTTTTCATAATTAACCGGTTGGGCTGCCATGTCGCCAAATGCTGTTTGCGGCGACCACCAGAAGGGGATAAATTTGTTGGTCCAGATTCCGTCATAAACATATATGTCGATACGCTCACAGGTGTCCAGCTTGTCCGCCGAATGGCGGGCGACCACGTTAACCAGGCCCGGCGCAGAGCCGGTGTTGATCAGGGCACTTAGCCCGGCTGCCTTGAATTGCCCGTCAAGGGCCAGCTGGCGTTTGACGGCCCCCACAAAATCAATGTCTTCCACCGGTCCGGAGGCCAGGTCCTGGTAATTCATGCGGCCCTGAAGGGCCGCGGTCATCAAGTTGAGGTTATAATCCGGCGGCAGCCCATTGACCAGCAGGTCGGCACCGGCGGCAGCATCTATAACCCCCCGGAGATCTTTGCCGTCCACCTGCACTGCCCGTGCCTTGGTCAGTTTTTTTCCCAACCGTTGGGCAGCGTCGAAGTTGTAATCGGCACAGATGATTTCTTCGACATTCGGTTCTTCATCCAGTCGCATGGCAATGGTGCTGCCCTGGGCACCGGTGCCGACGATTATTACGTTTACTTTATTTCCCATTGTTTGCCTTTCGTATGTGAATTTTGCAGGATTTATCATAACCGTTCACAGGTTCAAGGGTTATAAAATGCTCTTTTTCCCAAATAATTGCCAATTTGGCTGCAAAATTTGCAAAATAATTGGACACGGGTATAATTTAGGGATTTAGCAATTAAATGAATTCTATCTATTTTAATTTATTGATTTAATCCCTCAACTTAGTGCTAACAAATATAAAATAATGTCCAA
The DNA here is from genome assembly GCA_024277475.1 of Deltaproteobacteria bacterium. The sequence goes on along the minus strand of JAJRVC010000455.1, from coordinate 6,087 downwards.
AAAAAAGAGCTATTTGGATAGTAAATTAGGAGGTCTGAACTCTAAATGGGCATCCCAAATTCAGTCCAAGGACGAGAATGTAACCCCCGAGCCCTTGAACTCTGAACCTTTGAACCCCAAACTCTGAACCCAGAATGTTGAACCCTCTGGCCCAAGCCTGAATTTACTTTACGAAATAGCTAAAAAAAAATAAATTGTCAAGAAATTTATTGACAAATATATCGCATAATGTAAATATTATTTTTATTTTATATATTTTATATCATAATCATGAGCAATATTATCGAAATAAATAATAAAACGGTCAATGACGTGGTCAATCCGCCCATCAAAAAACTTGATCGCGTGGATTGCCGCTTGATTCGTTTGCTGCAAAAAGACGGCCGCACGCCCAACAATACAATCGCGCAGAAACTTGGGATATCCGAATTCACCGTACGCCGACGCATGAAAAAGCTTCTGGGCAGCGGCATTATCCGGATCGTGGCCGTGGCCAACCCCATTGATTTGGGTTTTGAAATCACCGGTAATTTGAAAATCAAAATCGATCTTAAAAAAACCGACCAGGTCTTGAAAGAATTGAAGAAGATAGACTCTTTGATCTGGGTGGCACTAACCACGGGCGGTACGGATATCGACGTCGATTTTATTGCCCGGTCTCTTAAAGAATTCAAGAACCTCATTTTTAAAAAAATCAGCAAGATAGATGGTGTGCAGTCCACGGAGACGTCTCTAATGGTGGATTTGGTAAAAGATACGTATGACTGGGGGACTGCGTGGGATTAGTGCTTTATCGGGTTTTTTCTGACAACATGCTGTAAGGAACGTAAGATTTCAGGTGTTCCGGCGGAGCGGATCAGCATCGCCGATAGCCTGAAGAGCGGCTAGTCTGATCAAAAAAGAAACTAATGAACGTCGAACATCGAACGTCCAACATCGAACGTCGAATGAATGTATTCTGTCTGTTTTATAAAAGATTTAGCAAAGGAGGAAATTCAACCTGATGAAAAAGGGCGCCTACGATCTGGTTGTCAATGCTACATTGCCGGTATTTGACCGACCGATTTTGCGGGCCTGCCTTGAGGCCGAAACAAACTATCTGGAGGATTGTGCCGAAGAAGGGGTTTACTGGGAAGACGACCGATACAAATACGCCCCTATTTTTTCAGGTGCGGAGGAATATTATTTCCCGCCGCCATTTGATCACCACGGCACGGTGTACTACCACACCCATGAAGAGCCGGTAACCATTCCGAAATTCATCGGCAAGCCTGTTAAATATTGCGATTTCAAGCTGGGGAATCCCAGCTCCGAGACATGGCGGTTTTTGATTGAAGGGCTGGGCATGATGGACACCGAACCGGTCGACCTGAATGGTGCCAAGGTCAGTCCCCGGGAGATGCTTTACAAAAAACTCCCCCCCACCTTGTCTCCCCAAAAATGTGTCGAGATGGTGAAAAACGAAAAAATCATGAGCCGGTTGACACTTGCTGTGGACGTCAAGGGAAGAAAAAACGATGAATACAGACACTACAAGATAATGTACCGAAGGTTGTACAATTTATTGGATACTTCACGTTTCAACAATCCTAACATTCTGATATTTTGGATATAAACTACAGGAGCCGGCAAACCGGATCCAAAAAAAATAAATTAATCACGAAGATGCGAAAGTATGAAATCACGAAAAAGCAAAACTGTTGGACAACCGATAAACGTTCAGAGCCCAGAACCTCTGAACCTTGAACCCAGAACCCTTGAACCCAGAACCCGGAATGATTACGATGAAACTGAGTGAAACTTTCAAAGAGATGCCCTACTGGCTTGACCCAGCGCCACTGGAAAAAACCTTCAACACAAATCACCTGCCGGCCCGAACGGATGTTCTGGTCATCGGCGGCGGTTACACCGGCACCACGGCAGCGATCCGGTTAAGACAGGCCGGCGTTCAGGTTAGCCTGATCGACAAAGAAAAGTTGGGAACCACCGCCAGCGCCAGAAACGGCGGTATGACCTTGACCGGTTTGAGCGAAGGATTGGCAACTATCGAAAAAAAACTGGGAAAAGAGACGGCAAGACAACTGTTTACCGAATCCCTTGAATCCGTCAACACTGTCGAACGCTTGGTGGACGAGGGAAGCATCGATTGCGATTTTCATCGATACGGCCATCTGGAGGCCGCCTTTAAACCCTCACATTTTGAAATCCTAAAACGTGAACAGGAGCGTCTGAACCGCCGGTTCAATCATGAGACCCATATCATTTCCCGCGCGGAAATGAAAACGGAAATAGATTCCACATTTTATCACGGCGCCCTGCTCGATCCCCAAAGCGCCGGGGTCCATCCGGCCAAATACATTGCCGGTTTGATCACCATGGCCGATCAACTTGGGGTGGATCTGCATGAAGCCGTTACGGCGCAGTCCATCGAACGCCGGAGCACGGGTTTTACCATAAAGACAAACCGGGGAGCCATAACAGCAGATGAAATCATCGTGGCCACCAATGGATATACCGGCTCCCTGACACCCTGGATTCAACGACGCCTAATTTCAACCGAAAGCCTGATGATTGCCACCGAAAAACTGCCGCAGGATTTGGCCAAATCGCTGATTCCCCGCGGTCGGATGATTTATGACACCAAAATCTTCCTTTTTTATTTCCGGCTCTCACCGGACGGCAGCCGTCTGCTGTTTGGCGGCCGTCCCAAATCACCCCGCCTGTCCACCCTGGAAAATGCGGCCCATATGTATCGCGATATGCTTCGCGTCTACCCCCGGCTAAAAGATATCGGCATTGACCATGCCTGGTCGGGTAAACTTGGCTTTACGCTGGACCGGTCGCCTCACATCGGTCGGCACAACCATCTTCACTATGCCCTGGGCTATTGCGGTCACGGTGTTGCGCTGGCCACCTATCTGGGTGAAAAAGTCGCCGAAATGGTCCAGGGCGGGCAAAGCAACACGGCCTTTGCCGACCCGGCATTCCGGGCGATTCCTTTTTATAATGGAAACCCTTGGTTTCGGCCCTTTATTTATTTTTATTTCAGTATGCTGGATCGGTTTTTTTAAATTTCTGCGCTCTTTGCGCGGTGAACTTTTAAAAAGTCCGGATTTACATTCAATTCTCTCAAGTTTTTTCACAAACTACCGATAACTCTTTAGAAATCTATGAAATTTCAGCTTTTTCTTATCGCGGCTTTCGATATTTTTTGCTACGAATAAGGACCCGGAGAAAATCATGCAGAAACAAATTGAATCGTTTATCAATGACCTGAAATCAAATAAAAAATTATCCTCTTTTGATGAAGCTTCCACTAAACAGGCAGTGGTTTTACGAATGCTTTCATTCCTAGGTTGGGACATTTTTAATGTCGATGAAGTTTGTCCGGATTATGCAGCGAATTCATCACAGGTGTCTTACGCTCTGCGGATAGGCGATAAAAATAAAATCTTTGTCCAGGTTAAAAAAATCAGTGAAAAGTTAGACAACCATCAAAAAAAATTCGTTGAGACTGCCTCCGGAAAAGGCGCCGACATCGCCGTGCTTACAAACGGAGTTGCCTGGTGGTTTTATTTGACTTCATCCAATGGCAACTGGCAAAAAAAATGGTTTTATTCTGCAGATTTTTTTTTGCAGGAACCGGGGGCGTTTGTCCCTCAGTTAATCGATTTGCTCACCATGAACAAAGTTTCCAAGGGGCAAGCGTTAAAAACCGCAAAGAATCTTTTGCACGACAAAAAGCAGAAGATGGCCGCCGATTTTCTACCCAAAGCCTGGAATCAAATCATCTCTCAACCCAATAAGATATTTATCGAATTGCTAAGTTTGCAGACCGAAAAGTTATGCGGCTATAAAGTCGACATCAAAGCGATTGAAACGTTTTTAGGCCAGCACCTAAACGAATGGTTAATAGCGAATATTGCCGGTACCGTGACTGCACCCCCCTCCACCAGCCTGGAATCGGAGATATTCGATTGCGATGAGACACCCGCCTCAACGACATCGGAAGGTATTGATAGCAAGGAAAAAGAAATAAAACCCGAAAGCTATACGGAAAAATCCATTAAATCCTTTACCTTTATAGGTCATTCCCATATTGTTCGCGCATGGGATCAAGTACTCCCGATTCTGTGTGAGTATCTGGCCTCAACCCACGAAAAAGATTTCGAAAAGGTTTTGTGGATATCCGACAATCAAAAACCATATTTTTCCCGTTATTCGGATCAGCTGCGGATACCGGACAAAATTCAAGAAACGAATATCTATGTAGAAACCAGAATGAATCCTGACGAAGTTGTGAAAACAGCCCACAAACTTATAGAGGCATTCGGTTACAGCCGGGATGATTTGAGCATCGATGCCCGTTGATCACTGGAAAGGGAATCTATATATAATCATTTTAAGGTGGGCACCATGATCGACAGTTATCTTTTTTACGATATAGAAACCACGGGTTTAAACAAGGCCTTTGATCAGATCCTGCAGTTTGCCGCTATTCGTACCGACCGGCGGCTTAATGAAATAGACCGCCATGCCGTTACGGTCAAGCTGCGGCCGGATGTAATCCCATCACCGGCGGCGGTTCTCACCAATCGCATTCCCGTCACCGAATTTTCCGAGGGAGTGTGTGAATACGAAGCGGCCGAGCAGATCCACCGCTTAATGAACCAACCCGGCACTATCAGCCTGGGCTATAACACGATGGGATTCGATGATGAATTTATGCGGTTCTCGTTTCACAGGAACTTACTGCCGCCTTATACCCACCAGTATAAAAATGGCTGCAGCCGTATGGATTTATTTCCGATAACCATTATATACCGGCTTTACAAAAAAGACGTGCTGATCTGGCCGGAAATTAACGGCAAACTATCGTTAAAATTAGAGCATCTCGGTTCTGCCAATCGACTTGTATCCGGCCAATCCCATGAAGCTGCCGTGGATGTGGCCGCCACGGTTGAACTGGCCCGTCGCTTCTTTAAAAAAGAGAAAATGTGGCGGTATCTGGACGGCTATTTTGATAAAGAGACCGATGCGCATCGGATGGCTGAACTGCCGGTTGTGCTGCAAAGTGCCGCAGGGGATCACTGCAGGGGACTGCTGGTCAGCGGCGAATACGGTTCCGGGCTGAATTACCAGATCCCGGTAATCTCCATCGGGACATCCATCCCCTACCCGAAGCAAACACTATGGTTACGTTTGGATCTGCCGCAGCTTCGCGAAACCACCCCTGAATCCATTGCCGAAACGACCTGGGTCATCCGCAAACGCCCGGGAGAGCCGGGAATATTGCTGCCGCCCCACGATCGATACTGGAGCAAAATCGGAAAGGAGCGCAGTGCCATCTTTGAAGAAAACCTGAAATGGCTGCAGAACCGCCACGATATTTTTCAACAAATTATAAAATATTACCGCGAGTACCGCTATCCGTTCATTCCGAATTTAGACCCCGATGCTTCTCTTTATCAAATCGGCTTCTATTCCCGGGCTGATGAAAAATTATGCCGCAGGTTTCACCGGGTTTCTTTGGAAGAAAAGGCCGATCTGGTCCATCAATTTTCAAGCCCGGATGCCCGCACATTGGCCTGGCGCATTATTCGCCGAAATTATCCGACTGCCGTTCCCGCCAAATTTTCCGGGGAATTCAAGATGTACATGGAACGTATTAATCCGTCAAAGCAAGCGGATGCGATGGTGGACTACCGCGAAGAAAGGCGTACAACTCCAACAGGAGCTCTGCTCAAAATCAAGCGTCTGCAACAAACCCAAGATCTCACCGATCACCAAATCCGATTGCTCAGTGACCTGGAAAACTACCTTCGCACTAAATTTAGAACTCAGGACACGGATCATCACGGATAAACACAGCTATAAGAATTGGGGTAAAAGTTCAGCCAGACACAAAGGCACAAAAAAAGCCCCATTCTTGTAATAAAAAATAAGGGCGTGATGAAAAATTGTATTTACCTTAACGTTGCAAAAGCCGGAGGGCTTCAGAGCCAAGGCGTCAAGGGTGAAGTTGTAGTCGTTTACCTCGAATCCTTGACAACACAGGATCTGGAGTCCTCCGGCTTTCCCGAAGGG